>JBARRZ010000221.1:0-21088 GCA_049644465.1 Limnothrix sp. | reverse complement strand
CCGGAACCATGATATCTAGCACAATCACGTCATAATCTTGGTTGAGCGCGCAGTCATAACCATCATTGCCGTTGTCGCAATAGTCCACCACAAAGCCTTGTTCTTTTAAGCCGATGCAGACAAATTCTGCAATCTTTATTTCGTCTTCAACGTAGAGAATATGCATAAATTCAGAAATATAAAGACAGGCGATCGCCCCCTTGATCTTACGTTTGCCGACCCGAAAACTAAGTTACAAATCTGTAATCAAACGATGCCCCAAATTGTAATTTAAGGAGAGTTAGATAGGGATTGTAGACATCAAGGCAAACAAATTATGAACTTCCGTCGTATTTTCCTCCTCGCTGCAGCTCCCGTTCTCATCGGTTCTTTTGGCCTTCTCGCAACAAATAAAGTGACCGCAGAAAGTACCGCTTACCGAATGGAACAAGTTGAACAGCGCAAACAAGAAGATGGCAAAGGCAATGGTAAACGCCATGGTCGCCCTGATTTCGCGGCAGCAGCGACAGAACTCGGTATTACAGAAGAAACGTTAAAAACAGCACTAGGTGTACCCGAAACACCCCCAGAATCTGGCGATCGCCCACCCCGTCCCGACTTCGCTGATGCAGCATCAAAATTGGGCATCACCG
The DNA here is from genome assembly GCA_049644465.1 of Limnothrix sp. GTDB lineage: Bacteria > Cyanobacteriota > Cyanobacteriia > Cyanobacteriales > MRBY01 > MRBY01. The sequence continues at coordinate 20,456 of JBARRZ010000221.1, read as the reverse complement.
AAGAAACCTTAAAAACAGCGCTCGGTGTACCCGAAAATCACGGTGCGAATGGTGAACGAGGCGATCGTAAGCGTCCTGATTTTGCGGCGGCTGCAACCCAATTAGGCGTTACTGAAGTTGCTTTGAAAACGGCACTCGGCGTACCAGAAATTCGTCCAGAAGCGGGTCAGCGTCCCCCTCGCCCTGATTTTGCAGATGCAGCTTCCAAGCTTGGCGTTACTGAAGAAGCGCTCAAAGATGCTTTAGGTGTACCTGATCGTTCTCAGACTCAAGGCTAAGATGACGCGGGGAGGAGGGGAGGGGAGTGGGTGACGCGGGGAGATATTCTGGATAGGATTTCGGCTTAAAAACAAGTAAATATCATTTCCTCTTATTTCTTCGATCTCCCAGTCTCCGTGTCCCCGCATCTCCGTGTCTCCCCATCTCCCTCTTCATTATTCACTGAGGGCGATCGCCACCGCTTCCAAAGCCCTTAGATCCGACACCATCCATGGGTGCAGCGGCACAGACAATTTCACCTCGCGACCGACAGGCAATTCAGAACTATTCGCAGGCAAAATCATCAGATCGTAAGGCGTCCACATCCACGTCACTTTAATATTGGTCAAACAAGTCGCCACATCACGATTGAGATCTGCAACAAATTCACTTTGGCGAGCCATTTCTCGAATTCCCGGCAATGGTAGGACTGCCGCAATCGTGCCATGATTTGGCGCGGAAATGCTGACATAACGTTCAACCCGTTCATCACCCCCCAACCGCTGGAGATAATACCGTGTCACCAAACCGCCCATGCTAAATCCGACTAAATCGAAAGTTTGGTCAGATGCAAAATTTTGCTCGGCATAATCTTTTACCTGTGCAGCCAGCTCAACCAAGGATTTCCGACCATAATTGGGTAGAAGATCGAAACTGTGGGTCTGCCAACCCCGCTTGGTGAGGTACTTTTCCATCGTGCGAAATTTACTTTTTTTATCCAAAAATCCATGGACAAGCAAGACGGGATTACGGGGATTCGTCATGGTTCATTGAAAAAGACAGGATATTTTTATTACAATTTTATTAAGAACTTTTACAAAATGATTTTTAATCACGTAAACATATGTCTCAATTCAGTCTAGCGGAACTTTCCCAACAACTCGACAGCGAAAATCGTAAAGATCGGCTGCTAGCACTGGCACATTTACGGGATGTGGGCGCAGAAGATGCTGTACCTCTAATCAAAAAAGTATTGGATGATGATTCGCTGCAAATCCGTTCTATGGCTGTGTTTGCGCTGGGTATTAAGCAGACTGATGAATGCTACGACATTTTGATCAAACTGCTAGAAGGCGATTCTGACTACGGGATTCGCGCTGATGCGGCGGGTGCGTTGGGCTATCTAGAAGATGGTCGGGCGTTGAAGCCATTGATGCGCGCCTTTTATGAAGATACGTCGTGGTTAGTGCGGTTTAGTGCGGCGGTTTCTTTGGGGAATTTGGGTGATCCTGAAGCGAAAGATGCGTTAGTACAAGCGCTCGAAAGTGAGGAAGTTGTGCTACAGCAAGCGGCGATCGCCGCCCTCGGAGAAATCGGCGCAGTTGAGACCGTGGATAAAGTTCTGAAATTTGCGTCGTCGGATAATTGGTTAATCAAGCAACGGCTCGCTGAAGCTTTGGGTTCAATGCCCTGCGAAAAAAGCCTCTCGGCATTGCGCTTTATGATCAAAGACGACCATCCACAAATTCGGATCGCGGCGGAATTAAGCCTCGCAAAAGTAGAAGCTGCGATGTCGTGACTCGGCGAAAAATCCTTTTAACATCGTTTCGGCCATGGTTAGCGCATCATCATTCGAACTCATCGGATGATTTGTTGGGGCAAATTCAGGCGATCGCCTTTCCTAAGCACGAATTAATGTTTCTACGGCATTTACCTGTCGAGACTGAGGCTGCCAGTCAGAAAACAATTCAGGCGATCGCCACCCAAAAACCCGACGCTGTTATTTGCTGCGGCATGGCAGAGAGTCGAACAAAACTAACCGTCGAAGCCCAAGCTTTCGCGCAAGCCAAACATTACGAAACAACCGTCAATTTATCCACATTAACCCAGCAGCTAAAGTTCACAAAAATTAGCCACGATGCCGGTAAATTTGTGTGCGAAGGACTCTATTTTTCCGTATTAGAACACATTCATCAACAGCAACTAAAGATAGCTGCAATCTTTTTACATATCCCCCTCTTGACCGATGAAAATAATCAGCTAATCATGCAAGATTTTAGACAAATCATTCATGCTTTAACCTCGTCCTAGCTAATTTTTTCTGTCCATAACTATCCTATGTCTACCGAAAATCTCAAAAAACTACAGCGCATTAAATCTCTTTCCAAACTATTAGATAATGCCATCGCGATTCCGGGGACAAAATTCAAAATAGGATTAGATTCAATTATTGGTTTAGTGCCCGCAGTGGGTGATTATTTGACATTATTCGTTTCCGCTTACATTGTCTACGAAGCCGCGCAATTGGGCGCAACAAAAGAGACGATTACCAAGATGGCAGGCAACGTATTAGTTGATGGTGTAGTTGGCTCTGTCCCTGTTGTGGGTGATTTGTTTGACTTCGTCTGGAAATCCAATGAGAAGAATTTAGCATTATTAGAAAAAGATTTTCCCGGTGTAATTTCTGAGCTATCCGGTGCGACTGGCACGGCTGGAACGACGACTGTGACCAACACTCTAGAGCAAAGAAAACAGACTGTAGATTGGAAACCTCTTAGCTTAATGTTCGGAGGGATCGCCCTTGTAGTCTTATTTGCAACTATCGGTATGCTGCTCGTTTTGAGATTATTATTAGCTTTGATTTTCGTTTAAGCAAAACTACAAATAATCAACTCATAAAGCAATTTGACTAATAGCAATATTCCCTGAAAAACAGATATCGACATCACTATTTGCTGTGCGAGCGCGGTCGTGATAGCTGCCTGAATATTGATACTGATCTTCTATTTGTGTATAAACGACTTGCATTGGATCAAGACTACGCTCACAAAAGATCATCTTTGGTTTCATTCCCTCAACCAAATGGGGAAAATTAACATTCCAGAAATGCTGATCTTTTAGCTCTGTTGCTAATAGTTTTGTCAGCACAATTTCTGTCCAACGGGTCACCAAATCCCAGTCAATTTCTAATGGGCGTTTTACGAAATGAGAAAAGGCGATCGCCGGTTTGCCCAAAATAGTCGCTTCTCGGACTGCCGCCACCGTACCGGATGTGTAGATATCAACGCCCAGATTGCCGCCCGCATTCACGCCAGATAAGACCCAGTCAATATCCGTCGCAAGCTCAGCCAAACCAAGGCGAGTACAGTCTGCTGGCGTACCGTCCACCGCGTAGGCACTGTCTGTTTTTTTGTCTACAGAAATCGGCGATCGCACCGTGAAGCGATGACCACATTCCGACATCTGAAACTTCGGCGCAACGATTATTTTTGCGTCACGAACCGCATTGGCTAAAGCTTTGATTCCCGGTGCATCAATACCGTCGTCATTTGTTAGTAAAAATTTCACAGATTACGACCCCAAATAAGCTTCTAAAACTTCCGCATTATTCTGAATTGCTTGCGGCGTACCATCAGCAAGATTTGTCCCTTCCGCCAAGACCCAAATGTGATTACAAAGAGACATCACGACGTCCATATTGTGCTCGATCACAAGAAAAGAAATCCCCTGATCATTCCACCGCAAAATGTGATCACAAATCTGATTAATTAAGGTTGGATTCACGCCCGCCGCAGGTTCGTCTAGCAAAATCAATTTCGGATCGCTCATCATCGCCCGTGCAATTTCAAGCAGCTTTCGTTGTCCGCCCGATAGCGCCCCAGCATAATCCTGTGCTTTCGCATCCAACCCAACCGACTCAAGGATTGTCATCGCCTTCTCGCGATTCTTGCTTTCTTGACGCCGAATATTACCGGGCTGAAACCAAACTTTTAGGAAATTTTCGCCCGTTTGGTGTTGAGCCGCGAGGAGCATATTTTCTAAAACAGATAGGCGTGAAAGTACTCGTGCTACCTGAAATGTCCTAACAAATCCTTTTGAGGCGATCGCATGGGGCGGCAGATTCTGTACTTCTTGCCCATTAAAAACAACTTTGCCTTTATCCGACGGAATGAAATTCGATAGCAAATTAAACAGCGTTGTTTTCCCCGCACCATTAGGGCCAATTAAACCCGTAATACTTCCTTGAGGCACATTGATATTGGCATTCTGCACCGCATGGATGCCGCCAAAACTTTTATATAAACCGGAAGCTTGCAGCAAAAAAGGAGATTCGCTCATGGTCGCTGGGGTAGGGAGTCGCTCTATATCCTACCGAGCAATGGCTTGGGACGCTAGAAAAAAGAGGAGAGAGGGAGAAAGGGTGACATGGAGAATGAGGGACGCGGTGAATCTGAATTACTAAAAAAAAGCTAAAACTTCAGCCAATGTAATTCTCTGTCTATCTCTGTCTCGTTTTAAGGGATTTTTGCTTGAGGGCGTTAAGGTGTGACGGGTCTTTCGTCAGCAAATTGCGGTTCTTCGCTGAGTGTGCCGACACGGTTAAAGGGCCAGAAGCGGACAAAGGCTTTGCCAACAAGTTTTTCGCGAGGGACAAAACCCCAATAATGGGAATCGTAACTGTTGTTGCGGTTATCGCCGAGCACAAGATAATGACCGTCAGAAATGGTAACGGGGCCATAATCGTAATCTGGGGCTTCGTCAATATAACCTTCTTCGAGCTGGCGACCATTTACATAAACACGACCGCTATTGACTTCGACGGTATCGCCGGGAATGCCGATCACGCGCTTAATAAAGGCGTCTGTGTAATTTTGCTGTTCGAGAACTTCAGTGGGGTAAAAAACAACGACATCACCTCGTTTAGGATCTTTGAAGCGGTAACTGACTTTTTCGATAATCAGGCGATCGTTGATTTCGAGGGTGGGCAACATCGACTCTGAAGGAATGTAGCGGGCTTCAGCGACGAATGTACGAATTCCAATTGCCAAAATGCCAGCCGTGACGAGGGTTTTGATGGTTTCAACCCACGGATTTTCTTGGGGTTGCTGCTCCTCATTTTGCGGGGACTGGTTGGGGTCTTGGTTAGGATTTTCGGTCATTATTTATGGGGCAATCCGGATTCGGATTTTGGTGAAAGATGATTAAAGATTTGTTGTTTTTGGGGACTAATAGACAGGCGATCGCCCCCTCGATATTACTCTTTTTCATTGTATGCGCTCTGATTCTGGATTGGTAATTCCTATTTTGTGGGGCAACAAAGTTAATTGTGATTGTTTTGGGCTGAAATTTCTAAAACAAATCAGAATAAAAGCCTGTTTGAGTTGCGCGCATTTTTGCTGTCAAAATCGATCTGGGTCTAGACCGCTGATCTTGACTGCGATTTGTTAGGATCTGCTTCTAAACTATCCGTATTTTGAGAGATTGTGGGCCATGGCTTGGGAAGAAAAATTAGCGGCATTGCAAACATTTTTTCGGGAATTAGATCAAGCGTTAATTGCCTACTCTGGCGGTATTGATAGTACTCTTGTCGCCAAAGTTGCCCATGATGTTCTGGGTGAAAAAAGTGTGGCTTTTACGGCGGTTTCTCCCTCGCTGTTGCCTGAAGAATTAGAAGAGGCGATCGCCCAAGCGACAGAAATTAGCATCCGTCACGAGCTGGTAGACACCCACGAAATGGAAAATCCCAACTACGCCAGCAATCCAGTTAACCGTTGTTATTTTTGTAAAAGCGAACTCCATGACACTCTCAAACCTATTGCCCTTGAGCGCGGCTATCCCTACGTCATCGATGGCGTCAATGCCGATGATCTCAAAGATTATCGTCCCGGCATCCAAGCCGCAAAAGAACGAGGAGCGCGATCGCCATTAGCAGAGTGCGGCATTACCAAAATGGAAGTGCGCGAAATTTCAAAAAATCTCGGTTTGCTGTGGTGGGATAAACCCGCTCAACCCTGTCTCAGCTCCCGTTTTCCCTACGGCGAAATGATCACCACCGACAAATTACAGCGGGTCGGCCGCTGCGAAGTGTATCTGCGTCAACTGGGCTGGCGAAACCTGCGCGTGCGTTCCGAAGCAGACACCGCCAAAATTGAGTTGCCCCCTGCACAAATTAAAGAATTTATGGCTCAAATCGATTTAGACGCATTAGTGAAAACCTTTCAGGGCTACGGTTTTGTCTATGTCACCTTGGATTTGGAAGGCTATCGCAGCGGCAAACTAAATCAAGTGCTCGATCAAAAAACGCTGGCCACCCATTCCGCTTAAGCGTTCATCGTTGCAAATGTCGCTTATGATCAAACGAAATTTAGTTTGAAGTTAATTTACAAGCTTTGATAAATATGTTTAGTACGCGCAAATTTTATCAATCGGCGGCGATCGCCCTACTATTCGGTTCATTTTTGGTGAGCTGTAACCCGGCTCCCAGAGAAGAAGGCAGCACCTCCACCACGAGCGAAGTTGCAGAAACCAGTGCCGATAGCCGCATTTTGGTCGGGACAACAGCCCAGCCTCGCACCATCGATCCCGCCGATAGCTATGAAATTGCCGGACTGAACATTATTTATAACGTCACCGAGAGCCTCTACACCTACGAGCTTGGGACAACAGATATTAAACCGCTGCTTGCCGCTGAAATGCCTACTGTCAGCGAAGATGGCCTGACTTATACGATTCCGTTGCGAGAAGGAGTCACCTTTCATGATGGCGAAACGTTCAACGCCGAAGCTATGAAATTCTCCCTTGAGCGGTTCATTCAGAATCAAGGCAAACCGTCTTTCCTACTCGGCGACATTATCGAAAGCGTTGAGGCAACCGGGGAATACGAACTCACAATTACTGTGCAAACCCCCTTTGCCGCTTTTCCTGCCCTGTTAGCATTTGCTGGCGCGAGTGCCGTTTCCCCAGCCGCTTACGAAATTGGCGAAGGCAACTTTTCACCCAATCAGCTAATCGGTACTGGCCCCTACGTTCTGACCGAATTTAATAGCGACAGCATCAAGCTCGATCGCAATGACGACTACTGGGGAGATGCGCCGAAAAATGCTGGGGTGGACATGCAAATCTTCAACAGTAACGCTGCCAATTTGTTTAATTCTCTCCGCACTGGCGCGGTCGATATTGCCTACCATTCTCTCGAACCGGAGCAAATTACAACGTTACTGGCTGATGATCAAGCGGGTACGGTGCAAGCCATTGAAGCGGCAGGGACAGCGGTCAACTTTATGGTGCTCAACCGTAATCTGGCCCCACTTGATCAGCTAGAAGTCCGTCAGGCGATCGCCGCCCTCGTAGACCGTAATCTCATTAACGAGCGCGTTTTAAACGGCCAAGCCGAACCCCTATATAGCCTCATTCCCACCTCCTTTGCCGCTTCCCAGCCATTATTCGAAGACCTCTACGGCAATGCCAATATCGAGAGAGCAAAAACACTGTTAACCGAAGCTGGCTTTAGCTCCGAAAATCCTGCCGTTGTCCCGCTCTGGTATCCTTCTGGCTCCACTACACGCGGCATTATCGCCACCACGCTCAAAGAATATGCCAACCGCGAACTAGACGGAATGTTGCAATTCGAACCGAGCAGCGTTGAAGGCGCAAGTTACTTTAAAAATATTGCCCAAGGAACCTATCCAGCAGCTCTTGGTAACTGGTATCCCGATTTTCTCGATGCAGACAATTACATTCACCCGATGCTCGATTGCGATCAGGGTTCTGCGGAGACTGGCTGCGAATCCGGTGGCTCGCAAAATCAAGGTTCTTTTTATTGGAGTGAAGAGATGAATACTTTGATTGATGCCCAGCGAACGGAGACAGACCCAGATGAACGCTTAGAAATTTTTGCAGAGATCCAAAGCTTAATGGCTCAGGATGTTCCCTATTTACCCATCTGGCAAGGTAAAGAATATGTGTTCGCGCAGCCCGACATTTCAGGCATTGTGGTGAATCCTAGCCAAAGCTTACCGTTGTGGCTGGTCGAGAAGTAAACGTCTCGCGGCTTATTCTTCGGGCTTGTTAATATCGAGGCTCTTTTTGGTACTTTTTAGTTGTTTCCAGAGGGCCTTGATATCGGAATAGGCTTGATAAGTTGTGATTTTGCCATTGGTTTCTAGGTTGCAAATGACGTTTACTTTTTTGGCAAATTCTTGCAAATTAGCATTGAAAGCAACATTCTCTAAGGTGAATTCGCCTCGATAGCTTTCGTGGGGATAAAAAAATTGTTCTTTGTCGGAATCACTCATGGCGATCGCCTATTGTGCGAAGAGTTAGTGCAGTAATGCCTAACAGTTTAACGGAACTCAGAACGGATGCTCAAAGCATCCACAAACAATAATTGATTAGACTTTGCCACTCAGTTTGTAATGAGCTGTTGTCTAGGATAGCGACCTTTAGAAAAGCCAACAATAAACAAAAAAGGCAAAACGCGCGGTTCTGCCTTTTCATCGATATTCAGTTAAATATCAAAATTAAATACAGTGTGGTCTACCAGCTAGACTTCACAACGCCGGGCAGTAAACCTTGGTGTGCCCAATCGCGGAGGACGTTACGGCAGAGACCAAAATCACGGTAATAGCTTCTGGGACGACCAGTTACTTTACAACGGTTGCGCACTCGGTTAGGCGCGCTGTTGCGGGGCAAGTTTTGGATCTTGCGGTGAATTTCAAGTTTTTGAAGAGGATCTTCAGCATTTTTGAAAGCTTCTTTTAGAGCGGCTCTCTTTTCTGCATATTTAGCGACGGTAAGAGCACGCTTTCTGTCGCGCTCAATCATTGATTTCTTTGCCATGAAGTTAGTCTAAAAGTTCTATATAAAGTCAGCATTCTCCATCATAACTGATTGACAGCCATTCGCGAAATGCTCTCAGAGGATAATGACATCGGTTAGCAGCGCGGCTGTGATTAGCGAAATTATCAGGCTCAAAGCGTAAAAATACGGCGATCGCCTAAAATCTTAAGGTCTCAAATCTGCTCAAGAATTTTTATTTCTGTCGATCCACCATCTTTTTTGAACTGTAATTTATGACATCTGCCGCCGCCGCAAAATTTGGTCTAGCACTCCACACGACTACGCCTCAATTGGGGTTTGGTCTTTTGGATTTGGAGACGAACGAACAAGTCTGTCAAGCGTGGGAACTCGGACGGGCGTTGTCTTCAGAATTGCATTTGTATTTACAAAATTTTGTTGCGCCTCGGTCTTGGCAAGATCTGGCATTTGTGGCGGTGGCGCAGGGGCCGGGTGGTTTTACCGGAACCAGAATCGGGGTGGTGACAGCGAGAACGTTGGCGCAGCAATTGGAGTTGCCGCTATACGGAATTTCGACTTTGGCGGCGATCGCCTGGCATTTAGGCAAAGGTCAAGGGGATCGACTGTTTGCGGTTTCTTTGCCAGCGCGGCGGGGTGAAGTATTCGGTGCAATTTACCAGATTACGAATCTGGGTGTCACGGCCGTCGTGGAAGATCAATTATTTTTGCCAGAAACTTGGGAGCAGTTGATTATCAAAAATGGGGCAATTTTGGGGCGATCGCCGGAAGATTTGGGTGCAACCGTGAATAGCATACTAGAGCTGGCTTATCTACAGTGGCAGCAAAATCCGATTGCACCGTGGGGTCAAGTCGTGCCGTTCTATGGGCAGCATCCCGTTCACAAAACTCCTGCACAATAGTTTGAATCATGCGCAATCATCTAATTATTTTCACCCGCTACCCGATTCCCGGTACAACCAAAACACGCTTGATCCCAGCGTTGGGCGCGGCGGGCGCAGCAGATCTACAACGACAGTTGACTGAACATACACTCCAGCAAGTTCAAGATTTGGCAGCTGATATTTCGATTTATTTTTCTGGTGGTAATGGCTCAGAAATGCAAACGTGGCTCGGTGACCAATGGCGGTATCAGCCACAGCGGGGAGACGGTTTGGGCGATCGCCTGATCCATGCTTTTCGAGAGAGTGAAGCTGCTAATTATCAACGTACCGTGGTCATTGGGATTGATTGCCCCGGTATCACAAAACAATTACTGACAGAAGCATTTAGCGCGTTAAAAAATCATGCGGCGGTGTTCGGCAAAGCCCATGACGGCGGCTACTATCTGGTCGGACTGCAAACATTAATTCCAGAACTATTTCAGGACATGGCTTGGGGGACAGAAACGGTTTTGGCGAATACTCTCGCTCGCACTGAAACCCTCGGCATTTCTACCAAAATTTTGCGATCCCTGCACGACATCGATGTCCCTAAAGATTTAGCCATTTGGGAGCAAATTCAAGTTCAAAACCGAGTTACAAAAAACGTTCGATAATCCGATTTGCCTGACTGCCATAGCCGCCACCAAACAAATTAAAATGATTTAAAATCTGGTACAAATTATATAAATCGCGGCGATCGCTGTAGCTTAGATCCAAAGGCCAGACATCGTTATAGCCTTGGTAAAAACTCGGCGCGAAACCACCAAATAATTCTGTCATCGCAATATCTACTTCTCGATCCCCGTAATAGGCTGCCGGGTCGAAAATGACGGGTGTGCTATCGGTGGCGATCGCCGCATTGCCCGACCATAAATCCCCATGTACTAAAGCCGGTTGAGGCTCATGATCTTGCAATAAAGCTCGTACCCGCTCGATGACCTGTTTAAGATCCGGAAATTGACCGCCATTGCGTTTCGCCAATCGCAGCTGATAGCCAATCCGTGTTTCCGCCCAAAAATCGGCCCAGTTGTCTGTCCAACTATTAATCTGAGGCGTAGACCCGATCGTATTGTTGCGATCCCAACCAAATTGCAGTGAGCCACCAGCCCTGTGCATCGCCGCCAACTGCCGACCCATCGCTCGCCAAGCCGCGCCATTACCAGACCCTAAGCTGAGCCATTCCAGCACAATATAGCTATTACTTTGCGTTTCTCCCCAGCAGATTGGCTTGGGCACACAAATAGTCTCTGTTGCTCGCATCTGTTCCAAACCGAGCGCCTCAGCTGCAAACATTGCCAATTGGTTTGGGCGATTGAGCTTCACAAAATAGTGACAAGCTGATCCCGAAATTTTGTAGCCATCGTTGATGCAACCACCACTTACAGAAATCTGGGTTTCAATCTCAAAAGGAGAATTTGTTGTCGCAGCAATATGAGCGGCGATCGCCTGCCAAAAAGAATTCATCACAACCCCTTAAACTTGGGCATAAAAATTAAGCTGTTTTCTGGAGCGGAAATCCCAACTCTTCCCGTTGTGCAAGATATAGCTGAGCCACCTTACGCGCCAGATTACGAATACGACCAATATAACGAGTTCGTTCTGCCACCGCGATCACACCCCGCGCGTCCAGCAAATTAAACGAGTGAGAACACTTCAAAACATAGTCGAGACTAGGCATCACCAATTCTTTTTCAATTAACTGTTTTGCTTCTTCTTCGTAAAGCGAAAAAAGCTTAAACAATAGATCAGGATTAGACGCTTCAAAATTGTAAGTACATTGCTCAATTTCGCTCTGTAAGAAAATATCACCGTAATTTGTCTCGTCATTCCACCGAATTTTTGTGATGGCATCCACTTCTTGCAGATACATTGCCAAGCGCTCTAAACCGTAGGTGATTTCGATACAAACTGGACGACAGTCGATGCCGCCGCACTGCTGAAAATAAGTGAACTGAGTGATTTCCATACCATCAAGCCAAACTTCCCAGCCCACACCCCATGCGCCTAATGTCGGTGATTCCCAATTGTCCTCAACAAAGCGAACATCATGATCCGCCGGATCGATCCCCAGCGCTTTGAGTGACTCTAAATACACTTCTTGGATATTATCCGGTGACGGCTTGATGATGACTTGATATTGATAATAATGCTGAAAACGGTTCGGATTTTCGCCATAGCGTCCATCAGTCGGGCGGCGGCAGGGTTCCACATAAGCGACAGACCAAGGCTCCGGCCCAATTGCGCGCAAAAAAGTCTGGTGACTCATTGTCCCAGCTCCTTTTTCTGTGTCGTAGGGTTGGGCGATTAGACAACCGCGATCACTCCAAAACTGATTTAGTGTGGCGATGATAGATTGAAAATTTAACGACACGCTGCCTTGCCTCAAACCCTTGTAGGAAGATATTTATTGTCCCATAAGAAGATATCACAGAGATTCGCTTTCTCTTGTAGAAAATTCTTGTATCTCGGATTTATTTTGGGTCTAAATTGCGATCGCCAAAATGCGATATTTTAGCAATGATGGCAATTTTCTAATGATTTCCCAGCAAAATTTTCCCACCAAGATATGCAGCTTGGCAGGAATTTTGTCAAAATACGAGTTTTTGAGCCGGGATAGCTTAAGAATTAAAGCCGAGAGCCGGAACTAGATTTTTTTTTAATACAGAATTAGACTCTACTTCATCAAAGATCGTTAACTCAGCAGGGTTGGGGCGGCGTTTGAGATCAACGCGGATATTTTCTGCGCCCTCTGCTGCTAAATCTTCTAGATAACCTGATTGGCGGACGATCGCCTCTTCACGGTTAAGAAAAGGGCCAAAATAGTAAATGCACCGAGGCTGCTCAGTTGTAATTTCGAGCCAGTAGGCTAAACCGAAAATCTCCAAGAGCGTAGTCAAAAGTTCTTTCATATTTTTCCTTGAGTTTGGTAATACTCTGGTCTCAAAAAAATCTTAAGGTATGAATAAAGCGGGAAAAGCTAGGAACATCCACAACAGGATAACCATTTCTTTGTATATCCCAAAATCTCCGTTTTGCAAACTCTCCTAAGGGGTGTCTGAGAGATCAATATGGACTTGTCTTGTTAGTCTTTGTCGATAAACCTCGTATAGAGCAATCGCTGCCGCGACGGAAGCATTGAGGCTAGGCGTTTTGCCAGCCATAGGAATGGCAACAAGTTCATCGCAGCACTTTTGGGTCAACATCCCTAGCCCTTGACCTTCGGAGCCAATAACCAATCCTATCGCTCCTTCAAATTTCATATTGTGTAAGGTTTTACTTGTTCCGGCGGCTGTGCCATAAATCCAAAAGCCAGCTTCTTTGAGTTCTTCCATGGCTCGGCTGAGATTAACCACCCGTGCAACAGGGAAATGTTCGAGGGCACCAGTGGCTACTTTGACGACAGCAGAAGTGATCCCGACTGCACGACGCTGGGGAATGATCATGCCCTGAGCACCGATCGCTTCGGCAGTACGAATGATTGCGCCTAGGTTATGGGGATCCGTAATGCCATCAGCAATTACAATCACTGGCGAATCCGTTTTTGCTTTAGCCTGCTGAATCATCTCTGTTAAATCGAGATATTCGTAGGGTGCAACTTGAGCGGCAATGCCTTGGTGAACGCTGCCTTTAGTCAGGTAGTCCAAGCGCGACATGTTCACTTCGTCGATTACGGAGCCTTGGGCTTTAGCTTGTTGTAAAAGGGTGTGGAATTTGGGGGTGTGGCGTAGTTTGGCGGTGACCCACAGGCGATTGAAGCGGCGGCCACTTTCTAAAACAGAAAATACGGCATGGCGACCATAGATTAAGTCATTATTTTCATCTTCGTCATCGTTCTGGTTTTCGACTGCGGTGGATGCGGTCGCTGGGGAAACGCCGTTATCGTTTCTGTGATTTGGTCGTGGTCGGTCGTTGTTATAGGAGCGGGGGCGATCGCCATCAAAAGAACGTTTGTCACCACGGTAAGGTCGTTCGCGATTGTCGCGCGGAAAGCGTTCGTCTCGATTTTGACTACGATCATTCCGCTGGTAATCTCGGCTCTGCGGGCGATCGCCACGGTAGGGTTTAGGAGTACGGTCTTCTCGATTATCACGACTTTGGGGGCGATCACTGCTTCCTTGATAATCTCGGCTTCGGGGTTTGTCACCGCGATAGGGCTTATCGCCTCGTGTGGGAAAACGATCATCTCGACGCTCTCGGCTGTCTCGACTTTGGGGGCGATCGCCACGGGAGGGTTTGTCACTACGCGGAGAAAAACGATCATCCCGGCGATCGCTAGAAGACTGACCATACTTTTTCGATGGCTTACGATCTCCCCGTGGAGCAGGTTTACTCGGTTTCTTGCCCGAGTCAGAGCGATATGGCTTATTCATAAAAATCTTGAGGTTTAGATTGGATAACTAATAATCAACGGAGCGCAAAACGGGTCAAAAAATCGTGCCTCATCATTTTTTCTAGAGGCTCCCTAAAAAACAAAAGCGAAGGGATTTAAGACTGTAACAGGCTAAGGTTCACGTAACGGCAAATAATTCAATAATTCTCGTAATCGCGGCTCATTTGTCAGGTAAAGATAACCAATCAAGGCTTCGAAACCCGTTGCACGTCGATAAATATCCAAGCTAACCCGCTTCGGTTTGCCTGTCGCCGTATTGCGACCTCGACGGATAATACTTTGCTCGATTTCGCCTAAATAGGGTTCCCAAATGGCCAGATATTCCGACTGCGTTTCGGCGCGAACAGTGGCCACAACCCGCTGATGATGGGTCGAAATACGATTAGGCGGCGTCAGATAATGGCACCGGATGTACAGCTCATACACAGCATCCCCCACATACGCTAGGGCAGCGGGGGATAACTGGTTGAGATGCTCTGGGGTAATGGGTAGGGCTAACAACTGCTGTACAGACCTACGCTATTTTTGTGACGGAACGTTGGCGATCGCCTCATCAATAGTGTTCCGCAGTGACAAAAACTTTTCAAGCCGCACCAATTTCACTGTCTGAGTCACCCTTGGGTTTGTCACCACTTGCATGGTTCCCCCAGCATTTTGGGTGTACTTAACGAGCTGAACGAGCGCACCAATACCAGAACTATCAACAAAATCGATCTGAGCAAGAGAGAGAATGATATGGCTAGGGCCAACATCAATACGTTGCTTAATCGTAGTCGTAAAGACTGGTTCAGAAAAAGCATCCAGAAGACCAGTCAGGCGAAAAATTTGATATTTTTCATCAATGACTTCGTAAGTTCCTCTCAAACTAACGGTCAGATTTAAAGATTCAGGAATTGTTCTTTCCTCCTCACGTGAAACTTTTACGTAAAGCCAATTTTATACTATCTAAGCAGACTCGCAACAAGGGCAAAAAAAACCGACGAAATTGTAAATTTATCAGTATTTTCTCAATCTAAATCTCATCCCAGCCTGTGACGCCGGAAGACATGACATAGCTAGTGACGCTCGATTCAAAGAAATTAGCTTTTGTATTGCCTGCTTTTTTCGTATCAGAGAAACGTTCTAGATGACGATAGGGACTCTTCTTATACTGATCGCCATCGTAGAGCGGCTTGAGGCCAATGGCTTTGAGACGCATATTCGCGAGATATTTTGTATAAGTTTCGGTGCTCTGCTCTGTGATGCCGAGGATGTCGTTGCCAACAATGTGATTTGTCCAGCTGCATTCGTATTGCACGGCGCGGTCGAACATCTCATAAATGTAATCTTCGGAGTAGGGGAATGTCGCCATTGCTTCGGGCAAAAGTTTTTGGAATAGGCGCACATGGCTCAATTCGTCGCGGTTGATCATCTTGAAAATATCAGCGGAACCGGGCATCAACATCCGTGAGGCAAGATTGTAGAAAAAGATGAAGCCGTTATAGAAATACATGCCTTCGAGGATGTAATCGGCTAGCAAAGTGGTGAAATAGTTTTCGGGGCTAGGATCGTCGATGTAGCGTTGGTAGCAACTCGCGATGTATTCGCAACGTTCACGCAGGATATTATCTGTGCGCCAGAAATCGTACACATCACTGCGGCGATCGCTGGGAATAATGGTCTCAATCATGTATTGATAGGACTGATTGTGCATACCCTCTTGAGAAATCTGTTCAGCAATGCAGAGGCTCACTTCTGGTGCGGTGATCGAGCTTTTGACATGGGGCAAATTACAGGTTTGGATGGAATCGAGAAACGTTAAATAACTCAAAATTCCGTCAAAGGCGCGGCGTTCTGCGGGAGTTAAATTACCGTAGTCAGTCACGTCTTGGGTAATGTCTAGCTTCTGCGGAATCCAAAAGTTCTCCCGCATCTGCTGATACAAACCGACTGCCCATGAATAGCGAACATCATTCAGCTGCATGAGGTTGGTGGTATCGCCAAACCAAACTGTCCGGGCGGATACGTCGTCGTTGCCCCCGGGATTGAAGATGGGATTGGTGGGCATTCGGTTGAGGGCAGCTTGAGTCATGAGCGTTTGTTTGAAGTTGTAGTTTTAATAGTTTAAAGAAAAAATGCGGTCTACACCACTTGTAGGGGGAGAATTACAAAAAGATTCGCGATCTACTCTAGAAGTAATGAATTCTTGATATAGCATTTGCTGTTTTTCGGTTATGTGTCGCACTAATGATAGGTTTCGGATTTTGGTTGATGGTGCGGCAATTGGACAATGAATTTTGTGCCTTGCATCGAACTGTTGACGGTGACTGAGCCTTGGTGATTCTGGGCGATCGCCTGCACAATAGCGAGACCTAAGCCTGAACCTGTACTGTTTTCGCCGGAATGGGTACGGGCGGGATCGAGACGATAAAAGCGATCAAAAATGTTGGGTAATTCTGCTGCTGGGATGCCAACACCGTTATCTGTGACGGTGACTTGGAGATTTTCGTCGTTGTGGCGTGTGGCTTTGAGTTTATCGAGGGTGGTGATGCTGACGGTGATTTTGGGGTGTTGGTCTGACGTGGGGGAGGGAAAAGCGTAGGCGATCGCATTCCCGATTAAGTTCGTAAAGAGCTGCGCCATTTGATCCCAATCGCCGAGGATTGTAAAAGGTTCCTCTGCATTGGCTTCTCCTAAAATTTCAAGTTTTAGCTCAATATTTTGTTGTCGGCTGATGGCTTTTTGTTCTTCAATCACTTCCAGCAACAAGGCATCAAGGGGCAAAGGTTGGAAATCAACTTGCAAAACGCCACTATCCGCACGGGCTAAAAAAAGTAGATCATTCACTAACCGTCCTAGCCGCTGAGTCAGTCGCTCGATTACTTTCAAATTTTGTTGGCGCGCATCGGGATCAGGGTAGGCGATCGCCATCTGCACATTCGTCTGGATCATCGCAATCGGGTTGCGCAGTTCGTGGGACGCATCCGCCGTAAACTGCCGCAGTTGCTGATACGACTCTTTTACTGGTTCCATCGCAATCCCCGACAACAACCAGCCAATCACCGCGCCACAGGTAATCATGATGGCAATCCCAAGACTCAAATCAATCACCAATTGCCGAATCGGACGCGTCACCTCAAACCACGGATGACTCACCCGCAGATAGCCCAGCACATACCGATGATTCACCTCGAGCCGATCCGTGATTTGTCGCAATAAATAATCTGCGTCCAACCGCACCGTTTCGCCCCGCAAATTGTATTCCACAGGCAACTCAAGCGGTTCCGAAAAAGTTGACCAGAGCAATTGACCCGTCGGACTAAACAACTCCAAATCAATACGATCATCCTCAACGCTAGCGCTCTGGGGTCGAAAACTAGCTTCAAGATTAATGTGATAACCCACCTGCTCGTCTGGCTCAATCACCAGCGATCGCTCCACCACTTCCACCACATGTTCAAGCGTGTCATCAATCCGCTCAATCAGCGTATAGCGCACATAGAAATAAACTCCTGTCGCAAAGAGCAGGAGCAAAATCGCCGTAATTGCCGTGTACAACAAAGCAAGTCGGTTACGCGTTGTCTGAAACATGATTATTCTTGGGCAGCTTTGATCACATCTTTGATCGCTGGCGTACCCGCGAATCCTAGAAAAGCGCTCGCTTCAGGAGAGGCTGGCTCTTTATAGACGTAATAAAGCGGTCTCAGATAAGGATACGAGTCAGATTCTGGCGTCACACCTTGGATCGGCACAGTGCGGATTGTCTGCTGAGAATTCACTTGCGAGTAGGTTGCATAGCCGATGCCATCAGTTTTGAGAGCCTGCAAAAGAGGCGTTGTGGCGTCTCTTTCTAAAGTTGTGAAGTTTGAACCCGTGCCAAAAGCTGTACCTTCAAGTACTAGTTCCTGAAAAGCTTCGCGTGTGCCGCTGACTTCTGGGCGATTAATGACGCGAATGTCACCGTTGTTAGTGTTGCCGATATCTGACCATTCTGTGATGGAGCCTTGGAAGATTGCTTTTACTTGCTCTGTCGTGAGGCCTTTACTAAGAGGATTACTCTTGGAAATAACGATGGCGATCGCATCCGTTGCCACAGGCACTGCTCTCAAACCTTGCTTTTGTTCCTCCTCAGATAGAGGCCGAGAAATAGCAGCAATATCCGCCGTATTCGTCAAAAGATCGTTAATACCCTCACTGGAACCAGTCGCCGAAGAAATAACGCTTGTACCCGGATATTGCAGCTCAAAACGATTTTTTAAAGCCTCATTAATCGTGACCATGCTCGTAGAACCCGAAATTACGATGGTTGTACCTTCGGCAACAGTAGCGGCAGGTTCAAAGCTATTAGCCTCAAGATTTGCAGAATCTTCTCCAGTCGGTTGCTCACTATTTTCACCAAGATCAACCTCTGTAGTAGGAGATCGGTTTAAAAACCACCATGCTCCGCCTCCCAAAATGCCGAGGGTCAAAACTAAGGCAATAAGTAGCGGTAAAGTATCGTTTTTCTGAGACATCGTTTTCCTCTAGCGAATGCGCACAAAGCCAGCTTTTTTGATCGAATTTTGGCCTTGTTGGGTTAATTAAAAGATTAGCGTAGGCGCGTCCTGACCCTTCTTGACCATCTTAATTTTGCTTCACAATGACAAAAAAAAGAAGGAGTGTGTAATCAGGCAACAGCTATTTTAAAACTCTCAACCCAGCTCTAGTCACTCTTTACGGGTCGGAAAGGATATAAAAAGTTCATGAGTGGGAATAGATTTCGCGATTGTACCCAGAGCTTACCCTGACCACTAAATCGACAAACTAGACCTTCCCCACCCAAAATGCCCGTGCGCAAACCTCGGAAAGATAGACCACCAAGCATTTCTACGTTGTAGTTCAGCGTATCCTCAAAAGCCACGATGTAGCCCGTGTCTACTACATAATCCCCTTCTACAGGAATTTCAATAATTGCCCCATAGGAGCTAAACCAAAAATCACCAGTACCAGAAGCCCTCAAGAAAAAGATGGATTCTCCGGTAAAAAAGCCTTTTAAACCCTGAAATTTTGTATCAAGATCTACGCTGGGGCTAGAGGCTACAAATCCTGAAGACTGCACCATCAGACCTTTGGAGCCATCGAGCTGATAGTGAGTTACATCCCCCGGCACTCCGGGAGAGATATAAATTTCGCCCATCGTTTTTTGGGCTGTAAATTCGCTAATAAAAAGGGACTCTCCAGTAAACATTCGTCCAATGCCCTTCATTAAGCCGCCACGCATTTTGGACTTCATTTCAATGTTGGCATCCATTGCGGCCATGCCTCCAGCTTCAACAAGGAGGGTCTGGTTTGGTGGCAATTTCACAATGAGTGAGGCGTAGGCGGGATTGTTCTCGATCCGAAAATCAAATTTAGACATGATCAATTAAAGAATTCATTTGGGCAAGGACATCTCAACAAGTAGGAAAGGATTAACTCGTCATCGATTAACGGGGTGGTAACCGTGAGCCAACCATGGAGCCAAAGGAGCCGGGATTGTGGGTTTGGCAATAGAGTTTTCCTTTGCCTTTGAATCGGCAGACTAAGCCTTCGCCACCGAGGAAAGAGCCGATCCAAGAGGGGTTGGCTTTGCCGACGGTAAAACTCAGATTTTTTTCGAATGCGACAATATGTCCGGTATCAACGGTGTATTCGCCATCAACGTCGATTTCGTAAATTGCGCCGAAAGAGGTGACGAGCAAGGGGCCTTGTCCGGTAATGCTTAGCCAAAAAATTGATTCGCCGGAAAAGAATGATTTAAAGCCTTGCCAACCGAGATCGATATCGACGTTAGAGCCGGATGCGAGGTAAGAGGAGGCTTGGACAACGAGTTCGTCTCCTTGCATGTCGTAGAGTAGGAGATCGCCCATCAGTCGGGGCGCAAACCAAATTTCGCTGTCGGGGAGCGGAGCACGGAAGACGCTGAGAAAGAGAGATTCTCCGGCAAGCATCCGTTTGAGACCTCCCATCATGCCACCGCCTTTGCCTTTACGGAGAGTGGTACTGGCGTTGATCATGCCGCTCATGGCGACCATGGCTCCTGCTTGGGCAACGATCTCATCCCCGGCGTCTAATTTCACGTGGGCGATCGCATTATCTGGCTGGTGTAAAAGTTGAATATCCATAAATTTGTGACAAATATTGTGACTAGCAATTAATCCTTAACGACATTTAGTCCGCAGAAAACCCACTAGGCCATCAACGCTACGAGACTGTAAATAAATTCGACCGCTGCCCTTGAGCTTGTTGACAAACCCTTCTCCAGAAGTAAGGGAGCCGAGCAACCCACCAGACATGCCGATATTCATCTCAATGCCGGGATCGTAGGCCACGAGGTGACTATTATCGACGAT
>JBARRZ010000220.1:0-11120 GCA_049644465.1 Limnothrix sp. | reverse complement strand
CCTTTGCCTATCGAGAACCCACCCCTAACCCCTCCGAGGAGGTAGGGCTATTTCATTTTTGAGCATCGGTGATTGTTGAGATTAATAAGCTCTGCCTAGACTGACTGAGGATCCCTCTGGCTTCGCCATCTCCCTTTGAAAGGGAGACAAATTGGTAAACAGAGTTACCGCAGAAAAAGGCATAATCAATTGAAAATCATCAAAATCATCAATTTACAAGCTATTAACTAACTCTATCCTGTGATTCAGTGGTTTTGAAACAGCCCTGCCCTTATCAAGGGGGGAAGCCGATAGGCGGGGGGATCAAGTCTTTGGGTGTCGCCAATATTAATAAAATTAGTGTTATCAAATCGCCAAACATTATTTGGACAAAACCGTCTCAACAGAAATTTCCGGCTCCTGAATCTCCGTGAGAGTTGGTTGATCAAGCAGCGCTTTGATTGTGCCAGCGATGGGAACCGCCAAAACTAAACCGAGAAGTCCAGCAACCTTTGCGCCGACCAGCAGCGAAAGCAGCACCCAAATCGGGTTCAGCGAAGTAAACTTACCGATCAACATCGGGCTAACAAAATAGTCGATGAGCTGATCCAGCACGATCGCCACCCCAGCCACCCGCAACCCAAGCCAGATACTCTGCAAACTCACAATCGTACTCGCGATAGTCACGCCCAAAGTCTTGCCCAGCGGGAAAAACGCCAATACACCAACCCCTAAACCGAACACCAAAGCAAAAGGAACCCCCAACAGCAAAAAGGCGATCGTCATCACGAGGGTCACAATCATCACGAGGGCGAGCTGACCAATAAAATAATTTTGAAATGTTTGGCGCGTGGTTTGTCGGAGGCGATCGCCCCAAAAATTCGGCAACCATTGGAAAACACCATCCCAAAAGCGATCGCCATGGAGTAGCAAATATAACGTCAAAATAAGCACCAACGCCCAGTGCAACACCCCTTCCAACGCCGTCGGAAATAGCTGCAAAAATACACTACTCCAAGGGCGCACTTGATTCGATAAATAGCCCTCTAGCTTCTGGGCCAGCATATCCACCCGCAACGGCGAATTGTTGGCGATCGCCCATTCCTCCAAAGCCTTTAGCTGCACCGTTCCCGAATCAACCCAAGCCGGAAAACGAGCCGAAAGCGTCGTAAATTGGTCAAAAATCAAAGGAATTAGCGTAAAACAAGCCAACACAAACAAAATAGCCGTTATTGCCGCCACAGAAAGCACCGCAACCTGATGCTGAAATCTAAATCGCTCTTTCAGAATGCGTACCGGATAAGCGAGCAAAAAAGAAAACAAAGTCGCCGTAATCACCGCTGTCACTTCCGACTCAAAAAAATCGAACAGCAGCAGCGCCGCCCAGCCATTAAGCAACAGTAACGGTAGAGCCAAGCCCCATTTTTGCCAAGTGGATAGCTCCGGTAATTGCATATTTCTATCTGATAATGATTTCAAAATTCGTGTTCAAGAATGGTGAAAGTTGCCGACAAAAATCAGTACTGATTTCATCGAAGCATATTCTATCTATGGCTTTGTATTGTGCCATAAAAATGTTAGCGAAAAATCATCCTAAAGCGCTGTTTTAGCCTTGATAAATATTGCGCTAGAGCGAAATTTTGTGCCAAACTTTCCACCGCCATAATCAGAAAATTCAGATAACTCTCGCTTCTCCTCATGCTTAGTCAGCACTAAATTAGCAGCTCAAATATTATGGAGCTCATGGACAATTTCTGTGCGATAAATAACATATTGATGCCGCTGCTAATCAGACAAAACTCAGTGGATAGGTGCAGATTGATTTTTTTGGCTTGGCGCATAACTAGTGCACGAATGGAACTTTGTATTGTTTACTTTGACTGAATTTTTAGTAGAGTGGGGCGATCGCCAACAAAATCCACTATCAATCAGCAAGTTTGGTCAATTTGTGATCTTGGGCAATGATTCTAAAAAATAAGACTGAGTAAAGCATTAATGCCAATGGCGAAAAATATACTGCCCAATAGCAAAAACAATCCGAGAAACAGAATCACCTTAAAACGAGATTGACTGGTCATCAAAAGAGGAATTAAAATCTTTTTTTTGCGGTCTACACGAATAATTTTGCCATGAATATAGACCGGATCTCCCATCTGGTAGACATATTCTTTGATCATCAAATTACGACGATTTCCTAAGCGACCAGTGCGCTCAATATTGTGCTCAGCCAAGAAGGCGATCGCCCGGTCATCAGTCAGATCTTGGAAAATATTTTGTGCTGCTTGGTAATTGATTTTTTCCCAGTCTAGGGCATCATGCATTAACCAAGAATTGGAGGTCAAATTAAATACTTTTTTCGGATCTGTTGTTTGATAGTTTGAGTTTCGCTGACGGGGCAATATTTCGATACTGCCAGAGTTATCGATCACTGAAAAGTTGTTAGTAGAAGACTGATCTAACAGAGTGAATTTTGCAGCTCGTTTACTGCTGCCTTTGGTCTCAATCACAACAATGTGCCAACGGAGACAATGGGTCTTCGTTAAAGGCGAAAAGGTACTTTTCCCAATACCATATTTACCGACAATATAGATTTTTTGGCCTATTTTTGCCGTGGCGATCGCCGACCGTTTACAAGCCAAAAGTGGCAATAAATTATTCACAATGACGGCATAAATAACCCCAGCTCCCCAGAATGTCAAAAAACCGCCGATGTAAAGGTTGAAAATAAGATTCATTTTGCCGGAGAATGCCAAAAATAATGCCCAAATTTTAGCAAAGATACGGCGATCGCCACCCCCAGCAAATTCACGATTGATTTATGATCAACAAGACAAATTTTTTTAGGAATGATTCGGCGTGAAACTGGCGTTTATCCTTGATCCCATCGCAAAACTCGATCCCGGCCACGATACAACAGTGGCTTTTATGGAAGCAGCACAGCTCCTCGGCCACGAAGTGTGGATTACCCAGATCGATGACCTCAGCATCATCGACAATCAAGCATGGGCGACGATGCAATCAGTTAAAGTCGAACCAGTCCAACTCAAAGATGGTCTGTGGATCGCCGAGAAAAATTGGTATCAGCTCAGCGAAAAACAGTCGATGCCACTGACAGAAATGGGTGCTGTTTTCATGCGCACCGACCCTCCAGTCACCACCTCATACATCTACGCCACGTACATTCTCGATTTTGTTGATCCGACTAAAACGCTCGTCGTCAATAATCCCCAAGGTATTCGTGCAGCCAACGAAAAAATTTACGCGCTTAATTTTGCCAAAGCAATTCCTGACACCATCGTCACATCTCAAAAATCAATAATCAAAGATTTCATTAACAAAAAAGGCGCAGCCGTGATGAAGCCTCTCGGTGGCATGGCCGGAGCTGGCATTCTGTTTTTACAAAAAGGGGATAAAAACTTCAACTCTCTTGTGGAAATTAGTACAAAGCAAGGGTCTGAGCCAATCATGGTGCAAGAATTTCTCCCTGCTGCAAAAGAAGGCGATAAGCGTCTCATTGTCCTCGACGGCGAACCGATTGGTGCAGTAAACCGCATTCCGACGGGGGATGATTTTCGGGGCAATATGGCGGTTGGTGGTCGCATTGCCCAAGTGGACATTACCGAGCGAGATCGAGAAATTGCTGCACTCACAGCACCGAAATTAAAAGCCGATGGCCTCTATTTTGTTGGGTTAGATATTATTGGCGGCAACCTCACAGAAGTAAATGTCACCAGTCCTACGGGCATCCGTGAAGCCGATCGCCTCGATGGTTTGTCCCTTGGTAAAAAAGTGATTGAGTGGGTGGAAACGAAAGTCAGAACTCTAAGCAGCCGCTAACACATCGGTAATTAGCTCAGAACTGACTTGATCGGTGATCATCACTTCGCCGATCTTGGTTGGCAAAATAAAGCGTACTTTACCGGCGCGGACTTTTTTGTCGCTCTGGAGGGTGCGGAGAATATCTTTGATTTCCAAATGCTCAGGGCATGCCGTTGGTAAGCCGACTTTTTGAATCAGTTTGATTTGCCGTTCGGTATCGTCTTTTGTCCAGAGGCTCATCTTGGCGGCGATCGCCCCCGCTAGCACCATCCCAATCGCGACGCCTTCCCCGTGCACAAATTGTTTGTAGTGCGTCAAACTTTCGACCGCATGACCGAGTGTATGACCATAGTTGAGGATCGCCCGAAGTCCTGATTCCTTTTCATCTTGACTGACCACGTCCGCCTTTGCCTGGCAAGAACGCTCCAGAATGAGATCCAGCAGATCCGCATCCATCGACTCATAACTATCCAAGTGCGTTGCCCGTTCAAGTTGGCTAAATAAATTGCGATCCCAAATAATGCCATATTTAATTACTTCAGCCATTCCTGCCCGAAATTCCCGCACAGGCAACGTCGCCAAAACCGTCGGGTCAATCATCACAAACTTTGGCTGATAAAAGGCACCAATCAAGTTTTTGCCCTGCGGATGATTAACGCCCGTTTTGCCGCCGACAGACGCATCAACCATCGCCAGTAAAGAGGTCGGAACTTGTACAAAATTCACGCCACGCAACCATGTCGCCGCTGTAAACCCAGTCATATCGCCAATCACTCCACCGCCTAACGCCAGCATCGTTGAAGATCGCTCAATTCGGTTTTCGAGGGCTGTGTCGTAGATTTTTTGAATCGAAGCCAAATTTTTGTACTGTTCACCCGCCGGGATTAGATGAGCACAAACTTCAAAGCCAGCACTATGCAGTGAACCGACGACCGTATCGCCGTAGTAGCTAAAGATTTCGGGGTTGGAGATTATTAAGATTTTTCTGCCCAGTCCTAATTCGCTGAGCCGTGCCCCAATTTGAGCAAGTTTTCCTGTAGCGATCGCAATATTGTAACCATTGTCTCCCAGCTCAACCCGAATCGTCGCATCCATAAATTTATTCTAAATCTGTCTAAAATTGAACTGTCTGATAAAAAGTGTATTTTACTGTATTTAGCTAAGTCTTTTCACGGAGAGTTACTGGCTGTTTTTCATTAAATGCTAAGTTGATCACTGCTGCTACTACAAGAAAATCTTTTTCTGAACAAAGATTGCAGCAATTCAAATACCAGCTCAGATCTTGAGAAGCTATCTCTTACTGTTGAACCGCCATTTTTTTATTCGATCACGAATTAATTCTGCTCTAAATACAAAGCAATTTAAAACAGATTAAAGTTGTTTATTCTCACGTAAAATTGCGCAATAAAAGTTATACTTTCGTCTCTTTTTCGCTGCTTTCTTTTTTTAGAAAACAATACTTTTTTAACATTATTTTTCTGGATTTCCGACTGTTGCTTTCGGTGAAGGTTCTTCAAAGCCATGATTTAGAGAAATATGCACTAATTAATATTTTTGGCGATAAGCTTCGTACAACATTAGTGAGCAGGCGATCGCCGCATTGAGAGACTCCAATCCTCCAGCCATCGGGATCGACACAGCTTCATCGGCTAGGGCGGCCAATTCAGGCGATAATCCAGCCCCTTCGTTACCCAACAAAATTAGACTAGGACGTTGCCAATCGATTTCCCAATAAGTTTTTTCGGCATTCGGTAACGTGGCGATCGCCTGCACTCCTTGCGTTCGATAATTGCGCACCAGCGTCGCCAAGTCCGGTGTGACTATCGGCGTTGTCTGAAACCAAGCACCGACAGAAGCACGCAATACTTTGGGATTCTCCGGACTGACGCTATCTTCACTTAAAAACAGACCATCCACTGCCGTTGCCGTTGCCGTGCGAATGATTGTGCCCAGATTGCCCGGATCCTGCAGCCGTTCGATAGCCACGCCTAACTGAACACTTGGTGGCGGCTCTTTACTAATTAATTCTCTGCTGAGACTCGCGACAACACCATCAGGACTAACTGTGGTCGCTGCTTTTTGCAAAATTTCTGGGGTCACCATTTCTCGGCGATCGCCCTTCATTCGTTGAATCAATTCCGGATAGCGCTCAGCCCAAACCGCCGTATACAAGACTGTTTGGAAAGAAAAATGCTGGGCGATCGCCGCTGCAATTAAATTCGTCCCTTCCAACAAACAAACATTTTGCCGTCGTCTCTCCTTCGCCTGCCGCAACTTGCAAAAATCCTTAATTAAAGGATTCTGTAAACTTGTTAGCATTTTAATTTGGACTGATTTCCTAAAATAAAACCAAATCGCCCTGAATTTGAACAATTAAGAGCGATTAAATGGCTATAACATGTATGCGGAACGCGAGACTTGAACTCGCACAGGAAAAACTCCCACTAGAATCTGAATCTAGCGCGTCTACCAATTCCGCCAGTCCCGCAGATATTATTCAATTACACGATCAAACATCATGTCGTGTTTTTTGATAAACGTCAAGACTCTTGCGAAAAGATTATCTTTCTCTATCACAACCATCTTAATAAGTGAACAAATAATGAGGTATTTAACCCTCATCCCCTCGCGCTTTCGTGTAGAATCAAAACGAAATTTTGACAATTTTTCAGATTTATCCTATATGCCTCTTGGAGGATTGAACCATTAACACTTCCGCCCCTACTAGCACCACCAAAACGACCTCTGAAACTATCTTAAAAATTGAAGGTAGGCATCAGCTCAGCGGAGAAGTCAAGATCAGTGGCGCGAAAAACTCAGCCCTCGCCATCATCGCTGGCACACTGCTCTGTAGCGAAGAATGCCGTCTGACAAATGTGCCAGACCTCGCCGATATCAAACGCATGAGTGAAGTGATTGCGTCTCTTGGTGTCACCATCAACAAAGCTGCGCCTAATACATTAGATTTTGATACGCGTCACCTTAGTACCGCTGAAGCCCCTTACGATCTCGTTTCTAAGCTTAGGGCAAGTTTCTTTATCATTGGCCCTCTGCTGGCACGGATGGGTGAAGCGAAAGTTCCTCTGCCCGGTGGTTGCGCGATTGGTGCACGCCCTGTAGACCTGCATGTGCGAGGCTTACGAGCGATGGGTGCAGAAGTGTTGATTGAGCACGGGGTTGTACAAGCAACGGTCAAAGGAAATCGTGGCCGTTTGCAGGGGGCAAAGATTTATCTCGACTATCCGAGCGTTGGGGCAACTGAGACCTTGATGATGGCGGCGACACTCGCGGAGGGTCAAACTATCTTGGAAAACGCGGCTCAAGAGCCTGAAGTCGTTGATCTAGCTAATTTCTGTCGGTCGATGGGTGCAACAATTATCGGTGACGGTAGCAACAAGATTGTGATTCAGGGTTGCGATCGCCTGCACAGTACCGACTACCCCATCATTCCAGACCGCATCGAAGCAGGTACGTTTCTCGTTGCTGGAGCGATCACCCAGTCAGAATTTAGCGTTTTTCCGATCATTCCAGATCATTTGCGCCCAGTTATCGCCAAGCTAGAAGCGACTGGTACTAAAGTCATTGTCGATGCACCCGATCGCCTGAGATTACTGCCCCAAGGTTTACGCGCTACTGATATCGAGACACTTCCCTACCCCGGTTTTCCAACCGATATGCAGGCGCAATTTATGGCATTGCTGACGCTTTGTGAAGGTAGTAGTGTTGTCACAGAGACGGTTTTTGAGAACCGGATGCACCATGTCGCTGAGTTCAGCCGTATGGGCGCTTCTATTAAGCTCAAGGGCAACAACGCAATCATTAACGGTGTACCGTTCTTATCGGGTGCGCCTGTGATGGCAACAGATTTACGAGCATCGGCAGCTCTTGTTTTAGCAGCACTTGCGGCTGAAGGTACAACGGAAATGCACGGTGTTCATCATATGGATCGAGGTTACGACGATCTAGAAGGTAAGTTCAAAGCGTTGGGCGCAAAAATTGAGCGTTTAACCATTGATAAGCAGTAATTACATGACGCAGAAACGAGCGATTTGACGCAGTTCTGTAATTTCTGAAAATTGTCATAAAAAAGGATTGCTATCGTACATAGCAATCCTTTTTTTGTTGGTTATTTTTTGAGTGTAAAAGTTTTTTTTTAAGCGCAGATAAACGGCACATCGTCGTAAGAGAAATGCACGACGACTTGTTTTAATAATTATTTCTGGTTAGAGAGAATTTTTACGAGTTGCGCAATTTGTTTTTTGTTAAATGCTTTGACAATGCTTTGGGCTGCGTGTTTGGGTTCGACTGGCACGAGGATCTGCGGTACTTTGGCGATCGCCAGATTTTTTAGTTCTGGGCTGAGGCTAATGTCGTCTGCTTCACCGAGTTCTAATTGGTCGCCTGCGGTCTTGAGTTCTTTGATCACCACTGGCGCGAGCAGATTAAAAGAATGACTCTGGTTGGCGATCGCCTTATGAGCTGCCTTGAGAACCGTTTGCCAAGCCTTCGCTTTTTTGTCCAATTTTGCCAGTTCGACACAAAGTTGCTGGATTTCTTGTCGTCGTTCAGGCGTGGATTGCTGTTTGAACAATGCCAACATTTGCTGTAGATGGGTGCGGATCTGATCGCTGAGCGGCATGTCCGAAGCAGCTGGTGCAGCAGTCTTCGCCACAGGCGCAGCGACATTACTAGCAGCAGATGGCGCTGTTTCGCCGCTGACTAATTGCTCGATATATTCCTGTAAAGCGACAAATTGAGGTTCAGCAGCTGCAACAATTTTTTTGCCGTCTTCTTCCTGTAAACCGAAAGGACTTTGCAATTTATCAATCAGTTCGGAAAGGACATCGTTAGCGCTGAGAAAATGAGATTCTAGCTGCTGGTCAACTTCAATCTTGTTTTCTTTAAAAATTTTGAAAGCATCTTCTAAACGGTGAGCGGTTTTTTGGATACTGGTATAGCCCAACATCGCTGCACCACCTTTGACGGAATGAGCTGCGCGGAAAAGTTCGTTCACCCGTTCGGAATCATGGATAACTTCTGACAATTCGAGAATGCCTTGTTCTAACGTTTCGAGGTGTTCTTTGGCCTCTTCGATGAAATATCCCAGAATTTTCTGTTGGCTAGCAGCATCCACAGTTTGTTTTCCTCACGGCTTAAAGTGCAGTCATTAATTTTCTTCGGCATTGTTCACGCACTGTATCTCAAGTTATCAAGGAACGTGGGCTTTAATCCGTACATTCCTAGAAATATTTGCCATGGCTTGCCAAGAAAGTGATGGCGGATGTCGAAGTGGTTTGTTTTATTTTACTGAATCGTTTTTACTCTGCGGCAATTTCTGAACGATTGGAAGCGGAGCCTGTTTATAGATCGCTGTACATCATCTTGAGGAGGTTGTTTTGGACTTCGAATTGCATCATCTCGGTGAGTTTGGTGATGGTGGCTTGGCGATCGCCTTTGTACTGTTCTGCATAATCTTGCAAGTTGACTGGTGTGCCGACCTTGAGCCAGCCTTCATGAAGTCCTTTAGGTTTCGGGATTTCGACTTTAAATACTTCGCGTTCCAAACGGGTAAGCGTATCGATAAACCGTTCAGCGGAGGGATAGGCGTCCACATAACCGTCATAAATCGCATCAAAATTCAGGAGACGGGTTGTCGCTTGGTAGAGTTTTTCGTGGGTTGCTAAATCGAGCGCAAATTCGTCTTTAGCTTGTTCGATTAGCATCGCTTGCATTTTATAAACGCGTTCCCGCAACGGAAAATCTTCGGGAAATTCGATCCCTAGCTGCTGTTGGCATAAATCTAAAGCATGTTGGCGAATGCTGTTGATGCGGTCGTTCCAGTCATCTTCTGAGGCTGGTGTAATGTCATATTCCCGTTCGAGCTGCTGCATTACTACTTGGGAGATGCTGCGTAAGCGGGGATAAAATTCGGAGGTATCGGGATTGATGTTGAGCTGCTGCTCAAGTTTTTGTAAGCTCTCGCGGACGATGGCATCGCTGGATTTCATGTAGCGGTATTTGATGCTGATCGGCACGAGATAACAGGGGGGGAATTCGTCTGTTTTTTTGGCGATCGCCTGCATCGCTTGAAACGGCAACTGAATCGCCCCAGTCCGAAATGGCATAATCGCATCATTTTGAAAAGAACAGCCCCCCTCTGGAAAAATTACCAAGCGCGACCGTTCTGCTTTGAGTAGATCTAAGGTGTGGGAAATACTGCGGCGATCGCCCATACCCCGTCGAATCGAATAACAACCCGATTTTTGGAGAAAGTCCGCCAACTGCTCCGTAAAATTTTCGTGAGCCACCAAATAATTAAAAATATCGCCCAATTGCGCCGACAACAAAAAAATGATCAAACCATCATCAAAGGTCGGATGATTTGGCATCAGTACAATTCGCGCGTCCCCCAGCTCTCTGATTTTGCCCAGATCCGCCTCACTAACCCGCAGCGTCAATTGAAACTTGAGCCGCCCGACCCAGTAGGCAATGCTCTGAATCAAGCGGATGCGTAACGGTTGAGTTTGTGAAGGAAAAAAATCAGACTGAGACATGAAGAAGCTGGAGTCTAAAAAGCACTACTATAATTCTGCCTAAAGAAGCTCGAACCGGATATTAATTTTCGAGAGTCAGTATACAAAGGCTTTTAGCACGATCGAAACCGACAAAATATTGAAACGGAGAGGGGGGGATTCGAACCCCCGTTAGGTTTGACCCCAAACCTGATTTCAAGTCAGGCGCATTCAACCGCTCTGCCACCTCTCCAACCTGTTGCAGGCAGAGATCATAATAGCGTAGATTTCTACCTCTTTAAAGCAAAGGCTCGAATATCCGCGCGACAAATCTAATAAAATCACCAAATATCTACGCCATAATTTCCTGTTTTAGCCCAGCAAATTTAGTCAAAAATTGGTCAAAAAATGAGTGTCCATCTCGTTAAGAATCGTTGAGCAATGGCGATCGCCAAAATATCATTGCCCACAATTCAGCTAGACGAACTGTATCGATACGAAAAAAATGACAACATCAAAAAAATATCGCCTTGTAACCCGTAGTGACTTTGACGGCTTAGTCTGTGGTGTTCTCCTAAAGCATTTAGATCTCATTGACGATATTAAATTTGTCCATCCAAAAGATATGCAGGACGGCAAAGTTGACATCACCAATCTCGATATCACCACCAACTTGCCCTACGTCAGAGAAGCCTATTTATCATTCGACCATCATCTCAGCGAGACGCTGCGCAATACTCAAAAAAAAGATAACCACATCATTGATCCCGATGCACCCTCTGCGGCACGAGTCGTTTATGACTATTACGG
>JBARRZ010000219.1:0-2585 GCA_049644465.1 Limnothrix sp. | reverse complement strand
AAGATTCTTCACCATTTTCGAGAAAGCCGATGAATGAACTATCCATTATTCAGAAAACCTATGATCTACTGAAATGGTATATCCCTATCCTGAATCGGCTACCAAAAGATTTTCGGTTTAGCTTAGGTTCTCGCATGAGTAATACCCTCTATGGCTTGCTCGAAAATCTACTCAGAGCACGCTTTAGCCGCAATAAGATCGAACTTCTCGAAGCTCTTTCTGGTGAGATGAATATTCTGGTTTATCAGACTCGCCTGCTGCATGATTTCGAGCTAATTTCTACCCAGCGTTACGAATTTGCATCGGCTCAACTCGTGGAGCTAGGGGATGAATTGGGAGGATGGCTAAAACAGCAAGTTCGGCAAAAACAAAAGCGTGAAACGACATGAGTGGCTGTGGGATTCCATCATCGATTTCCAGAATCTCCTAGACGCGTCACGACAGGCTCAGAACAGTAAACGATTTCGGGATAATGTCCTCGCTTTCAATGACCAACGGGAACGGAACTTACTGGTATTGCGGCAGGAGCTAATTTCAAAAAATTATCGACCGGGTACATATCGAACCTTTCGGATCTTTGACCCGAAACCACGGCTGATTTCAGCGGCTCCCTATCGGGATAGAGTTATTCACCATGCCCTGTGCAATGTGATCGTGCCACTTCTCGACAAATCCTTGATCAATGAAACCTATGCCAATCGCGTTGGTTATGGGACTCATCGCGCTCTGAAGCAGTTCATTACATTTGCGCGGTCTAGTCGCTACGTTCTGCAATGTGATATTTGCAAATATTTTCCGAGCATCGACCATGAAATTCTAAAAAAACAGATTCACCGAAACATCAAGTGTAAAGACACGCTCTGGCTGATTGACCTCATCGTTGACCATAGCAATCCGCAGGAGCCTGTCCATGATTATTTTCCGGGGGACAATTTGCTCACGCCGCTAGAACGTCGCCATGATTTACCGATTGGGAATTTGACGAGTCAGTTTTTGGCGAATTTCTATCTGAATGGCTTCGATCATTTTGTGAAGGAAGAGCTACAGGCAAAAAAGTATCTGCGGTATGTGGATGATTTTGCGCTGTTTAGTGATGATCATGGTTTTCTTAAAGATGCTCGAATGGGAATTATTGACTATCTCGAAGGGCTGAGATTACGGATACACCCGATCAAAAGCCAATTGTTTGAAACGAAATATGGTGCTAATTTTCTGGGTTTTAGGGTTCTGCCGGATCGGGTACGGGTGAGGAATGATAATCTGCGTCGGGCTAGGCATCGCCTGAAGCAATTGCAAAAGGATTATGGGGCGGGTGCTATTTCGCTGGAAGACCTCACTCTACGGCTCCAAAGCTGGGAGGCTCATCTAAAGCATGGTGATACGCTGGGTTTACGGCGGGATGTTTTCCGGCAATATCCTTTTCGGCGAGGGGATATGGATGGGTGAGTATTCGACTACGCAGGTACGCGCGTACGCGATTTTACTTGTAAAAAATAAAAGCCCTGAATTAGTTGCTTAGAATAAAACTAAGCCCAGAGAAAAAAGCGATGACTTTTCAAGACCTCCAAACCCAGATCCTAAAGCTTCCCACTGTCAAAAAATGGCAACTTGTTCAAGCTTTGCTCAATGCTATTCAACAGGACACTGGCATTCAAGTCACATCCAAAAAGACTTATCCTCTTCGCGGGCTACCCATCACCATCAGCGAGGACTTTGATGAACCCATGCCCGAACTCTGGGATGCTTTAGCGGAATGATTCTCCTTGATACTCACGTATGGCTTTGGTTACTCCATAACCCGGATCAACTCTCTGAATCTGCCAAAAGCATCATCGCAGAAGCTGAAAATGAGAACAGTATCCTGATCTCCAGTATTTCTGTTTGGGAAATTGCCACAAAGCAAAGTCTCAATAAGCTACAACTCCCTTTGCCTATTGAGGAATGGTTTAAGCTCGCTCAACAACAGCCCGGTACAACTATCGAACCTCTTTCGCCGCTCGATGCCATTCATAGTGCCAACCTCCCCGGAGAATTTCATAAAGATCCTGCTGACAGAATTCTAGTTGCCATGGCTCGACGTTATGACATCTCCCTCGTTACTCGTGACCAAAAAATCTTGAACTATCCCCATGTAAAAACGATTTGGTGAGACTTAGTCCGGTTATGACGAAAGTCTACTAGTGAGTACTCGGCTACTCAGGTACGCAAACTTTTTGGGTTGTTCAGAGATAGAGATGTACCTAAACTCTCTTGTATAGTTGTTTCAATTTAGCCTGAAACATAGGATCCCCCTAAATCCCCCTTTGTAAGGGGGACTTGAGCTTTTCAGTTGTCACACAGTTACTTGGAACGACTATAAGTCAGAAGTTGGGGTTCTAAAAATACGCAGGTACGCGCGTACGCAATCAAAGAGTCGCTCGCCTCACGGCGAGATCTTAGAGCCTGTTTGCTCCGAGATTAATTTTTGTAGCCTCAAAAATACTTGCATACTACATAAATGGCGGGAGGGTTATGGAGAAAGTGTTAAGGGAGACCGTGGGGAGAACAGGCAACCCGAAAACCGCTGAGGATGAGCCTGAAGTCGC
>JBARRZ010000218.1:0-9909 GCA_049644465.1 Limnothrix sp. | reverse complement strand
GCCTGAGGCTCCCAAAACTAAGCAACTACGAGTATCATTGACGATCAATATGTTGACTCCCAAAAAACTTAATTATTTAATATAAAAAATCTGTCCCGTTTTTTTTGTATCTTCCTAACCCAGGTATATGACATGTTTTCCATATATAAGCTTGTTGTTGACAAATGAAAGGGGTTAAGCGCTCTAATGTATGGAGAAGAGTTCCGTCATAAGGAATAGGCTCGCTTGGAAAGTCATCCCATTGCCACTCTTGCTTGAACAAAGGTGCAATAGCTTTCGTTCTTGCCCAAAACATATTCCCCATAGGGTATTCTAATGATTTTGGTAATTCCAGAGTTAAATCCAATTGTTCAGCTAATTTCACAGCCAAATCATAATTTGAATTCCACAATGGCATACACGCATCTTCGGGAAAGACAAGACCTAATTTTTCATCATCAACAAACTTTTTTAGAATTTCCAGAGCAACCTCTCCTTTTTTGCCTACAAGAGAATCAAATAAAAAGTTTTGCCATTGTTCAACAACAATTGATTCTAACTGCTTTGTTTGCTTAAGGTGGAGATGACCGATTATTTCATAATTACGAGATATATCTTTCATCGTCATGATAAAAGGAGCAATATCTCGCCCTATATTAGGAACTAATTCAAGAAAAAAGTTTTCTTGATTAAAATTGAATGATTTCAAACATTTGGAAATTTGGCTCACCTTTTTTTCTGAATCAGTAGTAATATATACATCAACTTCATTATTCAGAAGTGATAATCGTTCTAATAAGCTTGGTATTTTTTCATTATAATAAGCGTGAATATGCAGAGCTATCTTCTCACTTATTTTTCTATTTTTGATGTTAGTTGATTCGCGACCAACTAACACCATTTGGTGAGTTTGTGGTGTTTGGGAAAAGGAAGCTGCTTCTCCCAAAGGCGTTAAATGAGTCATATCTTTAATAGATTCTTGATAAACACAGTCATTAAAGCTTGGTAATGACTTTGCTTGCTTGATACCACGAACCCAATTAGCTACGTAAAGATATTCTTCTGAAACAATATTATCCCACTGATATCTTGGATATGACGATTGAAAAAAAGATTTATTGAGAATACCCGTATTCGCAATAAATCTGCTTTCGACTTCAATGTCTTTCTGATTTTGGATTACTTTTTCACACTGCTTTAGAATGAAGTTGTTATATTTTTCGAAGTCTAAAGCTGCGCATGCTTCTAAATACCTTTCTTTTTTTGAGTGTTTCGGTTTGTGCGTTATTTCGTGGTCGTTTTCGGAAAGATCAATAATTGCATCAGCCCCAGATTCTAAGTCAAGATATGAAACTACTTTACCAACGATTGGGTGAGATTGAATGAATTCAGCAAACCCTGTAGTCTTTTCAAAAGTAACAATTGGAACTTGAGCTTTTACCGCATCAATTGCTACATTTGGAAATGGGTCAAGTCGTGAAGATAAGAGAAAGACATCTGCTAGATCAAAAAATGGAGATAAATCATCAACAGGCTCAAAAAAGAACACATGTTTTTTCAATTCAGAGCTATTTACTTGCGACTGAATCCAAACGGAGTAGTTGAGACCATTGTTTGGTTCATATCCTCCACCCACCCAAACAAATTTTATTTCTCGTGATGTCTTTTGTTGACAAAATTGTGCAGTCTGCACAAAATAATCAACCCCTTTTCGTATTTGTACCGAGCCGCATCCTAAGACAATGATAGGTCTATCCATACTGTCTGAAGACAAAGTCTTCGACTTTAAGCCAATTCGCGTCAATATTTCGTCTTGAGTAATAATACTTTGATTGCTAGCCTTTGGTGGTGTACAAATACCTTGATGTCTTACTATTGTATGTTCAGGGAAGCTTCCACACTTCTCAATAAAAGATCGAACAGCACTTTCTTTTACATCATTTGACGGAAATATGACTCGATTAGCAAACTGCATTGCGGCGACAACTTGATTTTCGAGATAATCTGCATATTCATGAACTAAAAAAAGCGTTGGAATTTTCCTTGCATAAAGTACTTCACATACCGGAACTGTCATGGCTGAATTACAAATAGCAACATCAAAAGGAAAATGCTTCTTAAGATAGTCTAATGTCAAGAAAGAGTCGTACTTGTCTAAAAATCTATCAATGATAACATTACTGTTCTCAATAAAGCTTGAAATTATTTCTCCTCTCTTACCAAGCCACACTATAATATTGTGATTATCTCCCAAAGAACGGATGAGCTCTAATCCCAGTATAGGTGCTCCACTTCTTGATGCTTCATGGCAAACAATTAATATATTTTTAAGAGAAGGATTATATGATTTGGATCCTTCTTGTAACACATCTGCTACGTTGAATGATACCGTTCTTCCTTCTGAATGACCGTGAAGTAAGTAATGTTTATAAGGTTCAACATCTAATTGCTGTACATCAGGATATTTTTGCAGATAATATTTAGAGTCAAATGTTGTAGGGATTGCCTTATCATTCTTGCCGGGTAAATTAGAATTCAGAAAAAATTTAACTTTAAACCATCGTTTTCGAAGTTTCCAAAATTTACTGCTCTCCATTGCAGCTATAGCGTTTGTGCTCAGCTTCAATAGATTTTTTGTTTCGCGAAGCTGAGATTCAGCCTCTTGCCATTGCTCGCTTGTTGTGTGAAATTGCTTATTTGCTTCTTGTAACTGATTTTTCGTTTCGCGAAGCTGAGATTCAGTTTCTTGCAATTGCTCATTGGTTGTGTGAAGCTGAGATGTCGTCTCTTGCAATTGCTCGCTTGTTGTGTGCAATTGTTTATTTGCTTCTTGTAATTGAATATTGGTTGAGTGAAGCTGAGGTGTGGTTTCTTGTAATTGAATATTGGTTGAGTGAAGCTTAGACTTAGTTTCTTCTAATTGCTTATTAACTTCTTGCAGTTGATTTTTTATTTCTTGTGATTGATTTTTGATTCGCTGTAGATCAAGCCAATCTTGAAGTATCCAATTTTTTAGAGTGATGTTATCTGAATCTTTTAAAGTAGTTCTTTCAAAGTTAATATCGGCTCTTTCGTTGAGTGTCGCATAGAGTTCAATAGATTCTGAAAAGTATTTTTTGATCAAAAGCTGTCGATAAGAATCTTTCTCTTGATTGTTATTAAACAGGTTTTTATCAAAAATTGTTTGACTATCAATCACCTCAAGTTCAATATTCAGTTTGGATTGTATTTTTTCTATTACACTAAACCAATCTTGAATGACAACTTCAATATTTAGTAAAAGGCAATCAGAACTATGTTTCTCGTAAAAATTTAAAATGGCAGTATTATAATTTTGCCAAATATCCATGATCAGGGCTGGATTATTAAAGAAAGTGCTATCGGTAGCGCGACGAAATATAGAATCAGCGACTTCCCAAGGGGAGCGATAGACAAGAAGAAATTTTGCTTTTGGTAACGTTTTTTTCCAAAAATCCAAAAATAAAGTTGTTCGAGGATCTTTCCAGCCCCAGATTGTTTTATTAGTCCTCTGGGTGATTAGCTGATTTGCCGTTGCTAAATACTGATCTGGTACATCAATACTTTGTTGTCGTGTCCATCCATCAGGAGACACCCCCTGAGAATCTAAAACAGCTTGATGAAAATCGACAAAATCTAGATCTTCAAAGTGACCTTTCGGGTTTCCCTTATATGCTCCCATCAACTTATCCCCAATACTCAATCCAGAAGACTGCAGTAAGGATGCGGTCAATGATGTCCCTGAACGATGCATTCCAGCAATAATTAACATGTTCTGGTCAGACAATTGCTTTTCTTCCATGACAGGTATAAACATTTTGTGAATTTCAATTGCACACTTCCGATGTTTGACAGTGGTATAAGTAGGCAGCCTTAATCAAATATAATCTGCAATAGTTTCGGTAGATATTTTATGTTGTCGAGATTATTGCCACTTACTTATCATCCTAAGTAACACTACTTAGATATGCTTCTACAACATCGTTCGCCTCACCGGATAAGTGGAGGCTACCCTTATTTAACCAAATGGCTTGATCACAAGATTTTCGAATAAAATCCATAGAATGTGAAACTACCAGAATCGTAACATGGGACTTCCAAAATGTATCAAGGCGTTTTTGACATTTGTTTTTAAAGCTTTCATCTCCAACGGATAAGACCTCATCGAGGATTAATATGTCTGGCTGAATGTCTGTGGCGATCGCAAATCCTAATCTCGCAACCATCCCTGAAGAAAGGCCTTTGACTGGTATATATCGGTATTCTTCAAGCTCAGCAAATTCCAGAATAGAATGAGTCCTGCTCTTCATATCTGCTCTTGTAAATCCTAAAAGAACCCCATAAAGCACAATGTTATCTTGAACCGAAATTTCCGAGTCAAATCCTGCTCCCAACTCAATAAGAGGTGCTATGTTACCTCTAATGCGAACAGTACCTGTTGTTGGCTGTAAAATCTCAGAAATTATTTTGAGCAAAGTGGATTTTCCAGCTCCGTTACTACCGACAATACCTATTTTTTCGCCTTTTTTTACAACAAGATTGATATCCTTTAGGACTAACTTTTTAGCAGGTTGACGATAACGCCCTTCAAAAACAGAAAGAATAGTTTTCTTGAGATCATAAGAAAATTCTTCCTGTGTTCTACGCCATAAATTGACTTTGTCTAAACGAATTGCTTCTTCCATGAATTTTTTGAAATTTATAGCAAATCCATAAATTGTGATCGCATACTGCGGAAATATAACCAGCCTAATCCAGCAAAGACAATGCCACTGACAATGGCATTGGTAATCAGAGAAAAATCGGGTAGATCGCCTGAAAGGGTTATTTGCCTTAGGCTTTCAATGATACGGGATAAGGGATTTATATTTAGCAATGGCCTCATTGCCGGTGAAACGATTTCAGCGGGATAGAAAATAGGGCTACTGATCCAAAGTACAAAAACAACCAGCTCGTAAAAATAGGGCAGGTCACGGAAAAACACATATAATGCGCTAACGAAAAAACCAACCCCGATACAAAAAAGAACTAGAGCAAGAAAGGGCAAAAAGATGGCGAAGACATTAGTTAAACTTTGAGATTTGAGTAAAGCGACAATAGCAAGTAGTGGAAAAGCACCCATGACAAACTGAAAAATGTTGGCGACTATCATTGACAGAGGAAATACACTTACTGGCAATCGGATTTTATTAAGTAATGCACCATTTCCCACAACACTAGATAGAGCCTGTACTGTTGAACTGGAAAAAAAATTAATAACAATTAATCCTGTTAATGCAGCTAAAACATAATTGGTAATTGAATTGTTGTAATAACTAGCAAAGGTCGACCCAAAGATAGCAGTATATAAGCCAGTCATTGTCAGAGGGTTAAGCAACGACCAATAAATGCCCAATATAGAACCTCTATATCGTACTTTTAGACTACGCATGA
Organism: Limnothrix sp.; assembly: GCA_049644465.1. Taxonomy (GTDB): domain Bacteria; phylum Cyanobacteriota; class Cyanobacteriia; order Cyanobacteriales; family MRBY01; genus MRBY01. The sequence continues at coordinate 4,479 of JBARRZ010000218.1, read as the reverse complement.
CTAAAACGCGAAGGAGTTCGATATAGTGCTTGAAATCTGCATCAAAATAGCGATTGAATTTGTCAACGAATTTATTAGTTAATGACAGACTCATTGGGAGTCAATACCTCTTAATTTCAACTCATGCTAGAGCTTAGGTGTAGGCGAATCGCCACTTACTTTTGTCAAACAGTTGAACTTTCTACCTGACTTGGGTATACAGTTCAAAATCGAGGCAAGTTAAGTTTATGCAAAGTATCTAAATTGTTAGATCTTTATCAAATCCATGACTTAGATTAATCGATTATGCTCCTTTCTGAAAATCTATTTCGAGAGTTGTTGTCGTAATCAATTCTTTGAGAACTGAGAAATATTGGCATTCTGATAATAGTGGCTCAGAATATTCTGATAGTCAATGCCTTGCTCTGCCAAACCATTAGCACCCCACTGACTCATGCCCACACCATGTCCAAAACCTTTGCCGTAAATGTAGACGTTACCACTTTGAATAGTTGCGCTAATCAGCGTACTGCGAAGATCTAGGATTTTTCGGAGCTGTTCGCCGCTAATATTTTTTGAGCCGCGATCGCCCACTACTTTCATTGTGACAACTCGACCTTGAGGCGTTTTTCTTTGCGGGACTAATTGCCGGACTGTACCGACACCCCCAACTGCTTGGCCCAGACGGGCTGCCGTGATGCTTTTGCTCCATTGGTATACAGGCGCAGATTGGTCATAATCCACGACCCCACGTAAATAAGGCAAAGGACTAGTCCAAATATCCTCCACATTTTCGGTGTGGCCGCCGGAAGAAGCATGAAAAACTGCCAGAATGACGTCACCGTTGTAAGTCATGATTTGGCTGTCGGTCGCGTTAACAGCGTCGTGTGTTGTGCTGTATTCGCTATTGAGGCCTTTATAAACCTGAGTCGCTGTGGTTGTATCCAAATCGTATAGTTTACGAGCGTTCTCGATACGCTTTTTGAGTGCGTAGGTTCGTGCAGCCACGGCTTGGGCTTTAAGAGCTTCTTGGGGCCAGCTGGGAATTGCTTCTGCGCCAACTACGCTATACAAGTATTCTTCTAAGTCAACATGGTTGATTGCGACGATAGAACTGCCTTCGGCTCGGATTTGGGTTCGCCCTCGATACCAGCGATCGCCGATCCAGACATAACCATCACCCTTCGGTTCGATCCACAGTTCACCAGCCTGCCAACGGTCAAACGCCAACTGATTGCCTTTCTTATTCACACTAAAAGCGCTCATGGCCGAAATTTCACCGAGCGCACGGCCTTGACTGTCTTTGACCAGCGCATTAGAAGAGCTACCGACTTGGATGCGCGAACTACTTTTACTCACCGCAACGCGCAAATCTATTGCCGCCTGAGCTGGAGCGAGGCTAGCCAAACACAAAAATCCAGAGAGTAATAATGAGTGGCCGCCTAACTTTTTCAGGAACTTAAACATAAAAATATTTAGAAATCAACAATAAGCAGAGTAAGGATTATCGAGATGCGTTTGCCGTCAACATCATAGAACGCCGAAGATTGTCGTTTGTTCCATCATCGTTTGACGACCAAACATAACACACTATTTAGGCGATCGCCGTCCCATCATCCAGCAGTACATCCTGCAGACGCTGTGGCCCTACCGCTTTAATCGCTTCCGCTAGATCAATATCATTCGTATAAATAGCCCGTCCGACAATTGCCCCCGTCAGCCCAATACCCTCTAATCCAACCAAGTTCACCAAATCAGACAAAGAACTAACACCACCAGACGCAATCACCGGCAGCTCAATCATTGCCGCTAATTCTCGCAAAGACTCAATATTTGGCCCAGACATCGTGCCATCACGGTGAATGTCCGTATAAATAATCGCAGCAACCCCCTGCATCGCCATCCGTTGAGCCAAATCAACAGCCTGCACCTCGGATGTTTCAAGCCAACCTTTCGTCGCTACCATACCGTTTCGTGCATCAATCCCGACCGCAATACGACCCGGATATTTTTCGCATAATTCCGTCACCAGCTCAGGATTTTCGACAGCAGCAGTACCAATAATTGCCCGCTCCACCCCGACAGCAAACAATCGTTCAACGCTCTCAACATTACGAAGGCCACCACCGACTTGCACAGGAATATCCAAAGCTTCAACAATGCTTTTGATAGCCTCAAGATTTACCGATTCACCCCGCTTTGCCCCATCAAGATCCACAACATGGAGACGAGTAGCACCTTGAACCGCCCATGTTTTTGCCATTTCAGCAGGATTATCATTAAAAACTTGAGCTTGATCATAGTCGCCTTGATAGAGACGGACACATTGACCACCAAGTAGATCGATTGCAGGGATAACTTCCATAAATCAAAAAAGTGAGTTGTGATGTAAACAAAAGCCCTGCTATAATAGCGAACTGTTGACACGGCGTGAGCTGTTCACACGGTGGCATGGCCAAGCGGTAAGGCAGAGGTCTGCAAAACCTCCATCCCCAGTTCAAATCTGGGTGCCACCTTTTTTCAAAAACATAACAGTAAGTCTCTCAATCTCTCACCAAACTTTCTTGATTTTCTATTTCAAGAAATTTTGCAGCGTATCGATAATATAGTCGGTCATTGGTTATTGCGAATTACCGAAATCACCGCAAGATTTAGAAATAGAACAAGTTTGGTTTAGATAAAGAACCAAAAATATCAGAAAAAATCTATTCGAATAAAGAAATCTCAGATTTAGTAAATCTGAGATTTTGAAAAATGGCTTCGCAAAATATTAAAACGTAATTAGAACGTAATTAGATTGCAATATCTTCTTCAACTAAGCGAATATTTTGTTGTGATTTACTGAATATTGCTAGACCGACAGTAACAGGCCCGACTCGACCAATAAACATTAATAAAATAACGATAAACTTACTGAAAGGAACCAAGTCTCCGGTAATGCCTCGTGATATGCCGACTGTGCCTAAAGCTGAAGCTACTTCGAAGATCACATCTTCAAAAGGCTGTTCTTGGAATAACAACAACAAGACACTGCCAGCTAAAAACATAACCAAGTAGAAAACTAAAGCAGAAAAAGCGCCTAAAACACTGCTTGTCGGAATCCGTTTCCCCCAAAAAGTAACATCTCTTTGTCTCCGAAGTGATGACCAAACTGTTGCGAGTGCTGCTGATATAGATGTTGTTTTCAAACCACCGCCAGTACCAGATGGTGAAGCTCCAACTATCATCAAAATCAACGTTATTAAAACAGAACCTGCGGCTAAGTCCCCAATAGGATAAGTGTTAAATCCAACAGTTGTCATTGCCGTCATTGACTGGAAGCCTGATACAAGAAACCGCTCGCCAATATCTAATTGAGCAATGGACGGGTCTGCGAAAAACAGAAATATCCAACCGAAAAGAATAAAACTGAATGTCGCCAATAAAATAATTTTTGTAGTGAGAGTGAGCTGTGCTTTTTTACGAGTCATGCTGAGCCAAACATCTGACATGACAATAAATCCAATTGCACCAAGCAAGCTTAGAATGGTGATCACAAAATTAATAAAAAAGTTATCTTGGAAATCAACTAGGCTGTTGGGAAAGATACTAAAACCAGCAGTGCAAAAAGCGGAAATAGAATGAAATATTGCAGCCCACAGAGCATTTGGTACTTGCTCTACAGAAAAAGCAATATATAAACAAATGAAGCCGATAACCTCGATCAATACGGTGAAAATTATTGTTTGTTTGATAAAAGATTTAATGCTAAATCTATCTGGTAAAGAAAATACAGTTTCACTAATTTGCTGGCGTGTTCTAGAGAAGCTCTTTTCTCTTGCTAAAATCACAAAAGAGCCCAACGTCATATAGCCCAAACCACCGATTTGAAAGGCGCAAGTGAGCACTATTTGACCAAATAAATTGTAAGCATCTGGGGTATTGACAGTAACTAGTCCTGTTGTGCTGATTGCTGAAGCTGCAATAAATAGATTATCTAAAGGACTTATAGGCCCCGCTTGCCAGCTAATTGGCAAGCTAAGCAAGATCCAAGTCAAAAATACGTAAGAGACATAACCTAAAATTACGATGCGATTTGGTTTCTTCAAAAGTTTTTGATAAAAACCAGAGCTTTTTATTCTGTTCAAAATACAGACCATTCAACACTATATGAAAAATAATTATCTCGTTGCTTTATTCAGGCTGAATCTATCTAAGGTAATGCTTAGTAAAGATTGATTTTTATTATCTATTGCGATAAAAATACAAATATTTTTTGAATTTCTAAGGAAAAATAATTGTACTTTTATAAGCATTTTTTTTTGGGGCGATCGCCCCAAAATCCCATCTTATTCTTGCGTAGAAAAACAATAGAAAAGCCCCCACTGAGTTAATCAGTGGGGGCTTTTCTGTTTAGATATTAAATTGTCTATTCAGAGCAATCAATTATCAGTTTAACTATGCCTTTCGACTCTGGATAATCCGTTCTTTGGATTAACCGTTGATAGCAGGAGCTTGTAG
>JBARRZ010000217.1:0-6119 GCA_049644465.1 Limnothrix sp. | reverse complement strand
ACTCTGATTATTTTTTTACCCATAAACAACATCAACTAGATTTGGCGATCGCCTACGAAAATACAGAGTATCGAGTCTACGTAGCACCAACCAGATTTCAGAATCTTCTACAATAGTTGACGGCATTCATCACTGAGAAATTCATGATAGTCGAGCAAATCCTAGACCTCGCCAAACAGAAAGGCATCGAAGCAGAAGTGTACTATCGCACCAGTCGCGACACTCCCATCGACTTCGAGAATAACCGTCTCAAATCCCTTGAAACCAAAGCGACCCAAGGCATTGTGTTGCGGGTTGTCGCCGATGGCAAGCTCGGATTTGCTAGCTCCACAGACCTGACTCGTCTCGAAGATGTGGTTGATGCTGCCATCCAAACCGCAGAGATTGGCGATCCGATTGATTTTGAATTTGCCAAAGATTTCAAAGAAGTTGAACCCGCCAGCGATTACAAATTACCCGAAACGGCAAAACTGGTCGGCATCGGTGAAGAACTTATCGCCAAAGTGCATGACTACAACGACGAAATTTTGGTCAGCGCAGGTTTTCATATTCGCTCCGGCCAAACCAAATTAGCAACCACTAGCGGCGTTTACGGTGAGCGCAACAGTAAAATTGTCACAGCCAGTCTCGGCGGTGAATTGGTGCGGGGCGAAGATTTCCTCAATGCCTATGGTTACGATGTCGCGAAAGATGGCGAACCGGATTACGACAAAATTTTGGCTACTTTAATCGAGAAATATACTAACGCTGAAAAAGCAGCCACCATCACTAGCGGTAAATACCCGGTGCTTTTCACGCCCCGTGCTGCCCTGAGTACGATTGGCGGATTGTTCGACACCATTCTTTCGGGTCAAGTGGTTGTACAAAAAGCCTCTCCTCTCGCGGGTAAATTAGGTGAAAAATTATTCGGCGATCGCCTGACCATTTACGAAGATCCAACCATTGGCGTTTCAGCCTGTGCATTTGACGACGAAGGTACACCCACCAGCAAAAAAACATTTATTAAAAATGGCGTTGTAGAGCAGTTCTACTGGGATCGACAGTGGGCAGCACGAGGCAATGCAGAGTCCAAAGGTAATGGCTTCCGGGGTGGCTTATCTCGTCCCGGCCCCGACATGGTGAATTTCTGCATGGGCGCGGGCAATACGGCTTTGGCTGACCTAATTAAAAATATGAAAGAAGGCGTGATTGTTGACCAAGTTTTGGGTGCAGGTCAATCGAATCAATTGGCGGGAGAATTTTCCGTGAACCTCGACCTCGGCTACAAAGTTGAAAACGGTGAAATTGTCGGTCGCCTAAAAAATACGATGGTGGCAGGCAGCATTTTTGAAGCCTTTGATGAACTGATTGACCTCAGCGATACCTGCGAATGGGTAGGTGGCAGTGCCTATATGCCGTCAATGTTATTTGGTAAGTTAGGTGTCGCCTCTCGTGAGGGTTAGACTTTTAAAGTTTAGAATTTATTAATCTCCAAAGTCTAGAATGCTGTTGCTACCCTCTGCCCATCGCGAGCCATGATGCTTTTAATAAAACCTTTAGCCCGATTTGTCGCTCTCTGCTTCGCTTCTATCCTCTTTTTAGGTGGTTGTGTTGATTATGATGTCGAGATTGCCTTCGATCACCAGCATCACGGCGAAATTCATCAGCATCTCCGGTTGGGGGATGAATTTACAAACTTTAATCAACAAGAATCGAAAAAATGGTTAAGGAGTGTAGAAAAGCGGGCAAAAAGTTTACATGGCTCGACGAAACGCGTCTCTGATCAAGAGCTAGACGTGAAAATCCCTTTTAACAATGGGGAAGATTTGGTCGAAAAATTCAATCTCTTTTTCAATCCAGAAGGGCAAAATCTGCAGTCGGATGAGCTGGATTTGGTGCAGCTAAAATCATCGATGGCTCTGAGTCAACGTAATTGGCTATTTTTGGAGCGCAATCGAGCCACATTAGATGTGGATCTGCGGGCTTTGGGTGTGTTGTCGCAACAGGGTAGCTTGTTGTTGAGTCCGGGTTCGTTGCTGGATCTTGATGTCGATATTAAAGCACCGTTATGGTCTTATGCAGTGCCTAATGAAAATGAGACGCCAGCGGTTACGAGAAAGGAGGGCGATCGCCTGATTTGGACATTACAACCGGGCCAACTCAATCATTTAGATGTCGTCTTTTGGGTGCCGAGTTGGATTGGACTAGGAGCATTGGCGATCGCCGGACTATTATTTGTTGGCTTTTATTTAAAATATCAACGCTTACCCGTCGCTTAATTTTTTACCACCGGGATTTGCGCGTATCGGCTATATTCAAACTAAATTGATGCTTGCGACTGAGCAAACTGAAAATCATGCCTCCAGAAGCACCACAAGAAGAACCCCTCATTAGTCTGCGGGGCATCAGCAAATCATTTGGCTCTAGCGTCATCCTCAACGATATTGACCTCGATATTTATCGCGGCGAAGCCCTCGTGATCATTGGCCCATCCGGTACAGGCAAGTCAACTATTTTACGGATTATTGCGGGTCTACTAGCGGCGGATGAAGGCGAAGTCTATGTGCGCGGCGAAAAGCGGGTTGGCTTGATCGAAGACGGCAACGATCCCATCGGCATCAGCATGGTTTTCCAGCAAGCAGCCCTATTTGACTCGCTCACTGTTGCTGAAAATGTCGGCTTTTTACTCTATCAACATTCCAAACTATCGCGTCAGCGGATTCGCGAAATTGTGGATGAGAGCCTAAATACAGTCGGACTTTCTGGGATCGGCGATCGCTACCCAGCCCAACTCTCCGGCGGTATGCGTAAACGCGTGAGCTTTGCGCGGGCAATCATTGCCAATCCCGATAACCCGAAAGATAATCCCGAAGTGATCCTCTACGATGAACCCACTGCCGGACTCGATCCCATCGCCTCTACCGTCATCGAAAATATGGTGCGCCGCCTACAACAATTGGAAGACATCTGTGGTACTTATGTGATGGTCAGCCACCAAGACAGTACAATTCGCCGTACAGCTGACCGCATCATTTTTCTCTATGGCGGTAAAATTCAGTGGACTGGCTCTGTCCCAGAAATTGAGAGCACCGATAACCCCTTAGTCCGACAATTTTTTAGTGCTGCTGTCGAAGGGCCGATCAAAGTCATCGGTTAAATGGGAAAGATCCCCATACAATAAACTTAAGTTTACTTACCCCCTTAACCTAAATGCGATCGCGCACCATTAAAGAAGGCTCCCTTGGTTTATTTATCTTCGCTGGACTCTCGCTCCTTAGCGTGGTTTTGCTGTGGTTAACTGGTTCAACTTTTGGCAAAAAGACCTACGCCATCCATGTTTTGTTTGAGAACGGCAACGGGATGCGGGAAGGTGCAGTTGTTAGCTATCGTGGCATTGAGGTGGGCCGAATCGTTGGTGTGCAGCCCAGTAGCAACGGTGTGGATGCAGAAATCCAGATCCAATCAGTCGATTTGGTGATCCCTAAGGATGTGGTTATTGAAGCTAATCAAGGGGGATTAGTCGGCGAAACAACCCTCGATATTATTCCGAATGCTGAGCTAAATCAGGCGGCGATCGCCCAAAGCCCCATTGCCTCAGATTGCCAAGAACTCGGGACGATCATCTGTGACGAAGACCGGATTCGCGGCAAAATCGGCGTTAGCTTCGAAGACACACTCCGCAGTACCCAACAATTTAGTGAACTTTACGGTGATCCCGCTTTCGTCGAAAAGATCACCGCCTTAACCGTCAACTCCAGCACTGCCGCCGAAGAATTGGCCGAACTGACAAAAGAATTAACTCTCCTCTCACAAGAAGTCCGTGGCGAAGTCGGTAACTTCTCAGAAAACGCCCAGTCCATCACGAACAGCGCCAAGACGATCACCGGTGCTGCCGTCTCCAGCTCCGCTCAGCTTAACGAAAGTATGGGCCGTGTGAACGAGTTGACAGGGAACCTCAACGCGTTGGTTGTGGAAAATCGGCAAGGTCTCGTCGGTACGCTCAACAGCATCACCATGACGAGCGACCAAATGCAGCGCACAATCTCGTCCCTAGACACAACCATTAATGAGGTAAACCGAGGCATTGCAGCGACGGATACCCAAGCATTGATGGCAAATCTGACAGCACTCACTACTAATGCTTCAATTGCTTCCGAAAACCTCAGAGATATTTCAATCACGCTCAACGATCCAGTAAATCTTGTGGTTTTGCAAAAAACCCTCGATTCAGCACGTGTAACCTTCGAAAATACGCAAAAAATCACCTCGGATTTGGATGAGCTAACGGGCGACCCAGAATTCCGCAGAAATTTGATCGATTTGGTTAATGGTCTCAGTCAGCTTGTCTCTTCAACTGAGCAATTGCAAGAGCAGGTACAGGTCGCTGGAAAAATTGAACCGATTCAAAGTGAATGGTCTCGCCTAGATCTCTCTGCGCGTCCGTCCCAAAAACAAGCGAAACCACGGTCTTTTGAGTAAATTTGCCTTGTAATGCGGGTTGGGACAAGGATTAAAATAGCTGGCGATCGCCCCACAAGTATGTTATGCTAGCTCAGGTCAAAAACAAGCGGATGTGGTGGAATTGGTAGACACGCACGCTTGAGGGGCGTGTGGCTCACGCTGTGCGAGTTCGAGTCTCGCTATCCGCATAGACCATCAATACCTCACAAAAGAGCGACTCAGTAATGGGTTGCTTTTTTGTTGCAGAAACGACGCGGGACGCGGAGAAAGGGAGAGCTGGTGATGGGGAGAGATGTCATCAAAAAGTTTTGGCTCACAACAAATCTCCGTGTCTCTTTGTCTCCGTGTCTCTTTGTCTCCATGCCCCCTTTTTTTCTTGTCCCTTTTTCTGAAAGTTTTTCTTTGAATTTTCAACCTGAACTCACGTTAAGATCTAACAGGATTAGCTGCTGCGCATTAGTCACAATAAAATCAGGCAAATCGACACAGCATCTTTCGGGTAGCCCTATGGAAAAGCACCGCTCTTCTTTGTGTCATGGATAGTCAACGACAAGACCGTCATCTAAATTTGGCACGGGCAAGCCTCCAGCAGGCTTTGGCTTGGTACGGCAATACGCGCCGTCATTGGCATTATCCACCGGATGCTGAGCTGAAAGCGGCTGTTCGCCCAGAGTTGCAAAAACTTCAAGGGGCGATCGCCAAACTAGAGCAACAAGTCATTAGTATTTCAACCTTCGGGCTGGTCAGTCGCGGCAAGTCAGCAGTGATTAATGCGCTGATGGGCGACAAAGTTTTAGAGACAGGCCCATTGCACGGCGTAACGCAATATCCCCGCTCGATTCGCTGGGCGTTGCCGACCGACAAGCTTAAAATTGATCTGATTGACACGCCCGGTTTGGATGAAATCGCTGGCGAGATGCGCACTAAAATGGCTCAAGATGTGGCGGCGCAATCGGATCTGATTTTGTTTATTGTTGCGGGCGATATTACGCGCACGGAGTACAACGCGCTCTATGAGCTACGCCAACAGCAAAAGCCGCTGCTTGTTGTCTTCAATAAAATAGATCTTTATCCCGACTGCGATCGCCAAAGTATTTTTCAACAGTTGCAACAACTCAGCCAAGAATCCACAGGGACAACTTTACCGCTGACACCGGCAGAAATTGTAATGGTAGCGGCGGAACCGCAGGCGATCGCCCTCCGCATCGAGCATTCAGACGGCCGGATTGAGGAAATATGGGAAACGCCGAGTGCGCAAATTGACCCGCTGCGTGAAAAGATTTTTACGATCCTGAGTCAAGAAGGTAAGTCTTTGATGGCGGTGCATGCTTTGGTGCAAGCGCAGATTTTACAAGCAAAAATTGCTGCAAAAACCCTCGATCATCGTCAACAGGAAGCGGAAGATCTGATCTGGAATTACGCTAAATACAAGGGGGCGGCGATCGCCCTCAATCCGATTGGATTTATCGATTTGTTCGCTGGCACGTTTACAGATCTGGCGTTAATTCGCTCCCTCGCTCGCCTCTACGGTTTACCGATGACGAGCCACGAGGCGGCCAAACTGTGGCGCAATATTTTGATCAGTGCCGGTTTATTATTTTTTGCTGAACTGAGTAGTGGCTTTTTTCTGGGCCTTGGCAAAGTCGCTTTTAGTCTCGAGGCGATCGCCAATCCCAGCG
>JBARRZ010000216.1:0-2952 GCA_049644465.1 Limnothrix sp. | reverse complement strand
TACTGAGCCACAATACTTTGCTTATCCATGATTTAAATCCAAATTCCTAAAAATTATCGTGAACATATTGAGAATCGCCATCACTGAACGGCTCAGAACTTTTTAACAAAGTCCCAGCCGGCTCCATCTCCCCTAAATCACCAAGAGACGAATATGCTGCCAGTAGCGTTTTCAGTGCCGAAATTTCCTGCTCCAACCGCCGAATCGACTCCCGCGTTTGGCTTATCACCTGTTGTGCTGGCGCATCCAACCGTTGCAAAACATAGGGATAACGCAAAATCAGTAATAGATCCGCCAATTCCCTTTGCAGAGCTTGCCCTGAAGCATTTTGCAGATCATCAACCACCGCTCGCAGGGGCGTATCCGGTGAAGAATAAAACGAATGTCGGCGGCGATCGCTACCCATGATTACCCCCCAAACTGAGCAATAACCCATAACAATCCGTAAACCGACGCGCCAAAATTTTGTCTTTGATGCCAGACCGCAGAACCGCCCGCGAGAGGTCATTCGCCCAACCCACCCGACAAGCAAAAAAGTCTGAAAGCTGGGACTTAAACAAAAGAGCCGCCCCACCCCCACAAACCACAAAATCAGTCGCCGTTTGTTCCGCCAGAAAATCGCTAATCTGTTGCCAATAGGCAGGTAAAGCCAGATCCACCGCCGCCTGCACATCCCGCGAAAAATGCTTACCCCCGAAAATCATTTCTGCCAAAGACATTTCATCCTTAAAACCAGTGCGAGATCTCACCTCCTGCACCAGCCAGCGGAAGCCCAGATCATTGGTGATCGACTCCTCTAACACAGGGAAACCATTCTCCGTGACCAGCCACGACGCATTACGATGGCCGATCACCAAAACAGCGACCTTTGCCGATTGCACATTTAAAGTTTTGGGTAGACCTTTTAAAAAGAGTCCAGCCCCTTCCGGTCGAATCGCAATATCAGCAATCGAGAGAGATTGAGAGCGTCCACAATATTCCAGCGCCGCCGTCGCCAAGCGCAGATTTTGAATTAACAGCTCCTTCGTCCCGTACTCATCAAATGGCAGCAAAACCCCGACCTCAATCGGATAATTTTCGCCCTCCTGATTTTGCACATGGGACAAAACCCCTAAGACTTTGTAAAGAGCCTTAGCGAATTTTCGGTCATGATTGCGGACTTCAGAGCCATAGAACTTTTTCGCCCCATTGCCCAATAGATAGCAACCATCCGGATCACTAACCCATGCACTCTCGATGTGAGGATAAGCAGCCGCCGCATCAAGGCGAGTTTGGTCAGGATAATCGATGGGCACTTCCGCACAATAGGGACTCATCGAAAAACATTGAGTCGAGCCGCCAGCAATTTGGTAGGCAACCTTTGTCGCACTACTGCCGGGGTCGATGGAAATTTTGAGTGTTGTCATAAGCACCTCCTAACCCGTAAGACGAAAAAGGACGCTCAATTCGGATAACAATTTAGAATTTTCCTGAAAAAAACGGAAATAGTACAAAAACACTAAATCCAAAGATTAGACAGATTTGCGCCACAGTTGCGCCATAAATGTGACTTTTTGATAGTTTTGGCGATCGCCCTTCAGCATTCAAAAACCATTTATTCGCAACAACATCGATAAAAGTCGCACTTATTGAGAATGAAACTAAAAATCCTACTTTTTTTGGCGCAACTTTGGCGCAACTATGGCGAAGAATTGGCACAACTTTGGCGCAAACTTGTCTACTCCACTACCCTTGAATTCCTAGTCATTCAGAGAAAATTTCCCCACACATTACGCACCTCTGGAAGTCCTTTTTTGAATGTCCGAAATTTGCTTCCTTTTTTCCCTTAAAGATTAGAAGCAAAATTTTCAGAATTTTTCAGGATGCTCACAATAGCGACGATGACACCAGCAAAAGCTGGCAGTTACTACAAAGAAAATTATTACGACGAAGAAGACCAAATAGAATTTTCTGAATGGTGGGGGAAGGGCGCAGAGTTGCTGGGACTGTCAGAGCAGATCAACGATCCGAAAGTCTTTCGTCATATGTTGCAGGGTTTGACAGCAGATGGTCAGACAAAACTACGGGCAGCTCCACCGAAAGGAAAAGAAGCAAGAGCAGGCACCGATTTAACATTTTCCGCCCCGAAATCAATCTCAATAGCCGCTTTGGTAAATGGAGAAACGCAATTACTCGAAGCCCATAATCGAGTGGTAGACCGAATGTTGAACCTGATTCAAGAACGATATGCAGAAACCCGCGTCAAAAAACAGCATCAAAAAATTGATAATTTGTGCGTTGCTAAATTCCTGCATGATACGAACCGGGAGCTAGAACCGAATTTACATACCCATTGTTTGGTGATGAATATCGCCCAAGATGAAGTCGGAGTATGGCGTTCCGCAGCTAATCGAAAGCTATATCGACACAGAATATTGTTGGGGAGAATGTATCAAAATGAGTTGGCATATGAAGTGCAAAAGCTGGGCTATGAGATTGAAATTAGAAGAGATGGTTATTTTGAACTGAAAGGCTACACGCGAGAACAGATAGAAGGATTCAGCGATCGCCACCAACAGATTCTCGAATACCTGAAAACAGAAGGGTTAGAAGATACTACCGAGAACCGCATTACAGCCCTATTTGCTACTCGTAAAACCAAACAGCATCACGTAAATCGGCAGGCACTTTTAGAAGAATGGCAGGCAGAAGCAGAACAATTGGCAATTCAACATCCAATTCCCAACGCCGAAAACCCAATCAGGACAACGAATCTAGCGGAATTAGTCGCCCAATCGATTCGGCATAGTGAGGAACGAACCGCCATTTTCACCAGTGAAGATTTGGAAGCCTTTATCGTAAGTGAACCGACGGGAAAATCCTTCGATGAAATTGAGGCAAAAATTCAGGAAAATCCTCGACTAATTAAGAGAAAAAATCAAGCCAGAAAATTTGCAACCGAAGAGAGTTTAG
>JBARRZ010000215.1:0-2851 GCA_049644465.1 Limnothrix sp. | reverse complement strand
GGAAGAAAAAATTGGTCTCAATGTTTCCGAACACCAAGCCAGAAACGAATTTTACGAACTCTCTCTGGCGATCGCCCATCAGACCGAAACTCAGAATTTAGACAAGCGCGTGTTTGTCGAACCTTTTACCGAAGCAGGCCTCATTGCCGCCCAATACAACTACCTTATTAATACCCTTGCGAAGAATACGCATTCTTTAAAAACAACCAACGAAGAACTAGTCGTTGCCAAAGAAAAAGCCGAAGCCGCGAACATTGCTAAAAGTCAGTTTTTGACCAGCATGAGCCATGAATTGCGCACTCCCCTCAACGGTATTTTAGGCATTACCCAAATCTTAGAAGAATCGCCCAATATTAATGTTCAAGACCAAGAAAATATTGAACTCATTCACCAGTCCGGCTCCCATCTTTTAGAACTAATTAACGACATTCTGGATTTGTCTAAAATTGAAGCGGGCAAACTAGAAATTTCGCTACAAACTTTCAACGTACGCGATTTTTTACAAGAAATTATTAGTCTAACCAAATCGCAAGCCGAGCTAAAAGGCCTCGACTTTATCACCGACTTTGATGCCAAATTACCAAAAGTGGCGATCGCCGACCCGATTCGTCTCAAACAAATTCTGCTGAACCTAGTCGGTAATGCCGTCAAATTTACCGACCAAGGCTACATCCATTTCAGCGTCACCGTCATGGAGAGTCAGTCCTTACCACCAAATCACACTTGCCTAGAATTTGCCGTCGGTGATACGGGCGTGGGCATTGACCAAGATTCCTTGCAAAAATTATTTCTCCCCTTCGAGCAAGTAGGCGACCAGCAACAAAACGCCAAAGGTACAGGATTAGGCTTGTCCATTAGCCGTACCCTCGTGCAATTAATGGGCGGCACACTAACCGTAACCAGCCAGCTCCACATCGGGAGTCGCTTTAGCTTTCAAGTTTGCGTACCGACACTCACGAAAGCCCTTGTCAACAAAACAACCGCCGCTTCCACCCAAGCACCAGATCTTCAGTTAGGTAAAAAAAATCCGTTAAAAATTTTGGTTGCAGAAGACAACAAAGTCAATCAAAGAGTAACGCGGCAGCTCCTCCAGCGCATCGGCTACGACATGCAACTCGCCGAAACAGGTTTAGAAGTGTTGGCCTATCTCGAAGCAAATCGCTGCGACGTTATCTTGATGGACTTGCTCATGCCAGACATGGGCGGACTCGAAGCCACTCGTCAAATTTATGCCACCTACCCACCAGGCGATCGCCCCTACATCATCGCCCTCAGCGCCAACGCCATGGACGAACACCTCAAAGAAGCAAAAGCCGCAGGCATGGATGATTTTGTCAGCAAACCAATCAAACTAGACGAACTCGTTCAAGCCCTCAGCCGCTGCACACCCCTCCCAAATTCTTAGACAGCACCACAAAAAACTCAGAAAAACTACAGCAAAAGCAAACAGACCATCACAACCCTTTGTATTGCTGACAAAACATTATTATTTCCTCACCACAAAACCAGACCGTACTCATGGCGCAAGAAAGGCATCGGAATGATACGATGTCACTTGCTGCGGTAGGTTTAAAACTCTTATTTCAAATGGCAGAAACTTTACTTTTTAATGCATTGCGTCAAGCCCTCGATGAAGAAATGGCGCGAGACGAAACAGTCTTTGTCATGGGCGAAGATGTCGGCCACTATGGCGGTTCCTACAAAGTAACCAAAGACCTCGCCAACAAATACGGCGATCTGCGCGTACTCGACACACCCATCGCAGAAAATAGCTTCACTGGCATGGCCGTTGGTGCAGCGATGACAGGCTTACGCCCAGTGATTGAAGGCATGAACATGGGCTTTTTGCTCCTCGCCTTTAACCAAATTTCCAATAACGCTGGCATGTTGCGCTACACATCCGGCGGCAACTACAAAATTCCGATGGTGATCCGTGGCCCCGGTGGTGTAGGTCGCCAACTTGGTGCAGAGCATTCCCAACGGCTAGAAGCCTATTTTCAAGCTGTGCCCGGTCTAAAAATTGTTGCCTGCTCCACACCCTACAACGCAAAAGGGTTACTCAAAGCCGCAATTCGTGACAACAATCCTGTCTTGATGTTTGAGCATGTATTGCTTTACAACCTCAAGGAAAACTTACCTGATGGCGATTATGTCGTGCCCCTCGATAAGGCTGAGATGGTACGCCCCGGTAAAGATGTGACAATCTTGACTTATTCGCGGATGCGTCACCATTGCACTCAGGCGATTAAAACCCTTGAAAAAGAAGGCATCGATCCGGAGTTGATTGATTTGATTTCGCTCAAGCCGATCGACATGGAAACGATCGCCAAATCAGTGAAAAAGACTCACCGAGTGATCATCGTTGAAGAATGTATGAAAACGGCGGGTGTGGCGGCTGAAGTGATGTCTCTAATCAATGAGCAATTATTTGACGAGTTGGATGCGCCGGTGGTGCGTTTATCTTCCCAAGATATTCCCACGCCTTACAACGGTACGTTAGAGCGACTCACCATTATCCAACCCGACAATATTGTCGAAGCGGTGCAAGATATGCTGGCACTCAAAATCTAAGGGCAAAGACATTCCCACCTAGACCATTATGCAAAAACAACGTCTGATAATTGTTGCGATTCTCTTCTTGGTGGCGATCGCCTTGACGATTCTTGTGACCCTACCGCCTCAACTGGGTTTGGACTTAAAAGGTGGCGCTCAGCTCACCATCCAAGTGCAACCAGATAAAGAGGGAGTGGTCGTCAAAGCAAGTGATACAGCGGCGGTGAAACGAGTGATCGAAAATCGCATCAATGGTCTGGGTGTCGCGGAGCCAATTACCCAATTAGTTGGTGAAGAT
>JBARRZ010000214.1:0-2211 GCA_049644465.1 Limnothrix sp. | reverse complement strand
CATGCTAAAGAGCAAGCATTGAAGCAGAAAAATCCGGCACCACAGCCGCCTGTCAATAGCTTTGTGAAGTTGCCAGACGGCACGACGGTGACTCCTGATGATGGTGAAGTGGATGAAGTGAATCTTTTTCCTCTGGTGAATGAGGTAGAAGAGATGGCTCTAGAGGTGACTGATGCTCGCCTGCTGGGCAATTATTGGGTAATGGATATCAGTTTGCAAAATAAAGGGCGTGAGTCTGTTCGTTTTTTGTATGATTTTGTGGAATTGAAGGATCAAGATAGCCGTTTGTTGAGTGCTCAAACTGAGGGTTTGCCGGGGGAAGTTCCGGCTAATAACCAAAGGTATGAGGGGACGATTCGTGTGCCGGCTGTCATTCTGGAAGAAAGTGAGACGGTTTCGCTTTATCTGAGTGATTATCCAACTCAGGAGATCAAGCTAGAAATTCTCGATATTCCGGTGGTACGTTAGGAAGCAGGATTAAAGCGACGGGGTTATTACAAAAAATTCATGTTATCCAGTGGTGAAATTCTGGTTCGTCTACTTTCTGTGCTGCTGCTGATTGCGATTAATGCTTTTTTTGTGACGGCAGAGTTTTCGATTGTTTCGGTGCGGCGATCGCGCATTAGTCAGTTGACGGCGGAGGGTGATCTGCCGGCCAAGATGGTGCAGTCGCTTCAATCTCGCTTAGAGCGATTGTTATCCACAACGCAATTGGGTATTACCTTATCTAGTCTGGCTTTGGGCTGGATTGGGGAGGATACGATGGCCACTTCTATCGAGCAGATTTTGGTGGGCTTACCTTTACCGGAGCTGTGGATCAAACCGTTTGCGGCCTCGGTATCAATTCCATTTGCGTTTTTTCTGATTGCTTATCTCCAGATCGTGCTGGGTGAACTATGTCCAAAGTCGTTGGCTTTGTCTCATGCTGAGGAGATTTCTCGCTGGCTCGCTCCGCCAAGTTTGGCGATCGCCCGGATTTTTAAGCCATTTATCTGGATTTTGAATCAGTCTAGTCGAACCGTTTTGCGGCTATTCGGGATTGCGCCGATTCAACAAAATCTGTGGCACGATCGCATGACGCCGGAAGAGCTGCAACTAATCATCACGACGGAACAGGAATCGATGGGCTTGGAGGCTGAAGAACGCGAATTACTCAAAAATGTGATCGAATTTGGGGATGTGGTGGCTGAAGAAATTATGACCTCCCGCACCAAAATTCATGCGATCGCCCGAGAAGCGACACTCGATCAATTTTTAGAAAAAGTCAGTGCAACGAACCACTCCGCGTATCCAGTGCATGGCGAGTCGATCGACGATATTGTCGGCTTTGTACGTTTCCGCGATTTTGCCACACCGATCGCCAATGGCAATATTAATTTAGACACGAGCATCACAGAATGGATTAAGCCGATTCCGTTTGTTGGCGAACAAACGCCGATTGCTGATTTGTTGCCGAAAATGCAGCGGACAAAACAGCCGATGATTATGATTGTGGATGAGTTCGGCGGAACATCGGGATTGGTGACGCTAAAAGACATTATCAACGAAATTATTGGTGACGAACAAGACCACCGCTCACTGGCTCGTCGCCGTTTTCAAGCTTTAGACAATCAAACTTTTCTGGTCGATGCCCAGATGGATATTGAAGAGTTGAACGAGCGTTTAAATGTTGAGCTGCCGGGAAATGATGATTATCAGACCTTGAGCGGCTTTTTACTGTATAGATGGCAAAAAATCCCCAAAACTGGTGAGATACTCCAGTTTGAGGATTTAGAGTTTCAAGTTGTTAAGGTAGATGGCCCTCGCTTAGAACAGGTCAAAATTCTCCGTACACGTTCTGATTTTGAGGCGATCGCCGACCCAGATTTGACAGCGACAGACATTATCACCGAGAACATGGAAGATATTTTTTCAACCGAAAGTGAGGCCATCGAGCTTGGCATTCAGCCAGAGCAGAATCCACAGCAGGATTAACCCGCGACCAATCACACTACATTTAAAATTTTAGAATTTAGAATTTTGAAAATTCAAGGCCTCAAAACTTCGTTAATTTAGTCTTTTGTTGGAGGTTGTGCCACTTTTGATTTGTCAGGATTGAGGTCGGGAATCACATCAGGGCGCTGGGCATCTTCCCAGCCGACGGGCCGCTTTGAATTGAAAAAGGCCACTAAACCGATAGATACCGCCGCAACAAAACCGACGACGTAGACC
>JBARRZ010000213.1:0-3589 GCA_049644465.1 Limnothrix sp. | reverse complement strand
GTGCCAACCCTGAGCCGTGAGCAGCGCCAGAGATTCCGAAAAATCAACCTTGCGCTGAATTGCCTCAGGTAGGTCATCAATGAGTAGTTGGTCTGAATCTAAAAGCATGGGTTCCTCCTAGAAATGGGGACTTACCGGAGCAATGACAGCCGGAATAATGTCTCTATTGATCAAGGGGAAAAAGTCGCTTGAATTCGGATAAAACTTGGCAATCAATCTGAAATTACAGAACCGCAGACATTATTTCTTCGACATCTGGTTCATCAATTTTTCTGAAATCGATGGCATCCTGTCGCAATTGGGCGAGGTCAATCTCGTCATTTTGTGGTGGTGTCGCTTGTCCAAGCTCAGGACAAATCCCATGATAGGCATGGATTAGGGCGAGATCTCGTTTGACAAAATCTTGCTGAGTAAAATGCGGTAAAGCTGTCCCTAAAAACTGTTGTTTGAGCGTTTCCCAATCAGCGGTGGATTCCTTTAAAGCCTTCAGATCATGGTCTGGAATGCGAATCGTTTGGATCAGAGGAATACGAGAACCATGGCGGTCGCCGATACCCCGATTCCAGATAATGGCTTTACCCTGCGATAGTTGCAGAATTTCACTGGCTTCAATGATGGCGATCGCCTGCTTATGCTCCGTATCACTGGTGAAATTGCCGCCCTTTTGCCGCGATCGCCTTTAATTTACTGTTCTTCTTCTTCTGTAGATTTTTCTGGAAAAGAGCATTCGACAGTGACTTTGAGATTACTGGTGGCAGTGCCCTCAGTGATATAAGGAATCTTTGCATTCCCTTCGATTTGGATACCAAACTCTAGGGTCACTTTATCGATGTTGACATCGTCAATTTTACGAAATGCGTTCAGAGTGTACTGCGTATAACCACGAATGGTATTCTCAATAGTTGAAGATAAAGTATTTTGTACACCAGAAATAGCTTCCCGTAATCCTTTTTGGGAACCGCCTAAATCTTCACGGGTGCGCTCGCTTGGTTGACTATTTTGGTTCGTGGGACTGCCTTGGGCTTGAATATGAATAATTGTGCCGTCTTCGAGTTGGATGGGGATTAAATTTGCCATTGTTCTGGGGTTTGTCTTGTACATTTAAAGTGTTATCTTCACTAGACTATCCTCAAAGTTATGAGTCGAGATGCGCTTGTTGTCGGCATTAATGTTTACCAAAGCGAAAGTCTGCCAAATCTGACTTCTCCTGCTGAGGATGCAGAGGCGATCGCCCAGATGTTAGAAAAATATGGGGATTTTGATATCGTGCGGCGGTTCCCGGAGGCGATCGGTGAGGGCAATCAGCCCATTGTTGGGAAGCAGTTAGAGGTACAGCTAAGGGAACTAAAGAAAGCCCTCGCGCAATTGTTTAAGCCGGAGGGGAAACACATTCCGGATACGGCTGTGTTTTATTTTTCGGGACATGGGCTACGGAATATATTGGGTGTTTCGGAAGGATTTTTGGCGACGAGTGATACGGATCCGGATTCCGGGTCTGATGGGCTATCGATGAACTGGCTTCGACGATTGCTAGTGGAAAGTTCGATTCCGCAACAGGTGGTTTGGTTGGATTGCTGTCATAGTGGACAATTGTTGATTGCTGAAGCAAATCCAGGTGATAGTGGCTTGGCAAAAGCTCGTTGCTTTATTGCCTCGTCGCGAGAATTTGAGGTGTCATGGTCAGATCTGAATAGTCCTTACAGTGTTATGACGAAAGCGTTGTTGGAAGGGCTTGACCCGAATCGCTCGCCGGAGCGCTGGATCGATACGTTGTCGCTGGCAGATTACGTGAATCGACGGTTACGAAGGGAATTGCAAAAGCCGATTTGTACAAACTCTGGGGCGGCAATTAAGCTTACACGGTTATGGCAGATTGCATCTCAAAAACTCCCTGAATATCAATTAGACAACGGAATTTGCCCTTATAAAGGCTTGTTTGCTTTTCAGCAAGAGGATGCAATTTTTTTCTTCGGACGTAAAGAATTTATAGCAACAGCACTTGAGTTCTTAAAAAAGAAGCCATTTTTGGCAATTATTGGTAATTCGGGAATAGGTAAATCCTCAGTGGTTTTTGCTGGTTTGATTCCTGAACTGCTCAGGTTGGGAAACTGGCAGTTTCTGACTTTTAGACCTAAAAATAATCCATTTGTACAGCTTGCCGAGGAATTAACAGGCTTTTTAAACCCTGCCCTGACTAAGGATGAACCGCAATTTATTCAAGAACAGGCAAACTATGCGGAAAGCCTAAAAAATAAAGAATTCAAATTAACGGACATTCTAGATGATAAGTTAGCAAAAAATCATCTCGATCAGCGCTTATTAATTGTTGTTGACCAGTTTGAAGAACTTTATACTTTATGCTCACCAGATGATCGAAATTTATTTATTGAGAACTTATTAACGCTTATTGATTCAGAAAAGAAAAAGAAAAACCCTGATGTGGTTATTCTTATTACTCTGAGAGTCGATTTTTATGGGTTTGCTCTTGATTATCAGCCTTTGGCAGAACTCTTACAGAAATGGGAGCCAAAAACTTTGATTGGTATGAGTCGAGAAGAGTTAGAGTTAGCTATTGAAAAACCAGCAGAGGTAGTGGGCTTAAAAATTCAGGATGGATTGACGAAAATTATTCTAGACGAAGTGACTAATAATCCGGGTGAGTTGCCCTTGCTGGAATTTGCTTTAGGGGAACTTTGGAAGCAGCGCAATAATCATCAGTTAACCATTGCTGCGTATCATGAGATCGGTTGCATTGAAAAGGCTCTAGCTAATTATGCTGAATCGGTTTATAAAAAGTTTGAGGGAAAACAACCGCAAATTAAGCATATTTTCACCCAACTCGTTCGGTTTGGAGAGCAAACAGAAAATACTCGTCGTTTAGCTACCTATGAGCAAATCGGTCAAGCCAATTGGGAATTAGTAACTCAGCTAGCGGATAATCGCTTGGTTGTAACTGGACAAAATATACGCCAGCGAACGGCTGAAGTAGTCCATGAGGCTTTAATCCGAGGTTGGGAACGCTTGCAGCAATGGATGGCAGAAGATCGCGACTTTCGCCAGTGGCAAGATCGGCTGCGGTTTGGGATCAAAACATGGGAAGAAACTGCAAAAAGTAACAGTGCTTTGCTTCGTGGCGCGTTATTGGTAGAAGCCGAAGATTGGTTAAAGGAAAAGCCTGAAGCCATTACCGACGCACAAGAAATTGAATTTATTAAGGTTAGTCGTCAATTTCAAGAACAAGAAGATATTGAACGAATTCAGGATTTATTGAATTTATCTCAAAAGGAATTACAGTTGAAACAACAATTAATATCTCTATTTCTCGCAGTTAAGGCAGGGATAAAATTACGAAATATTCAGGAGCCTTCAGAAGAGTTGAAAAGAAATGTTATTGGAAGGCTACAGCAAGGTAGCTATGAAATTAGCGAACAAAATCAACTCAAGCATGCTAGGGAAGTAAATGGTATTGCTTTTAGTCCGGATGCTTCAATGATTGCTTCAGTTAGTGATGATCGGACTGTTGAACTTTGGACTTCAGACGGCAAACTCCTGAAGATTCTTGAAGGACATACTGATGATGTATTAAGAG
>JBARRZ010000212.1:0-14763 GCA_049644465.1 Limnothrix sp. | reverse complement strand
GCGATCGACAGCGAAGGAACTTCATCCAGCGAAACGTCAAACGGCTGTGATTGAAATGAATGATTGGCTGGTGAATAATTTCTTGGTGATTCCCCTCGTCCATCGCGCCGAAACAGCCGGCGTTAGTAATGGATTATCTGGTGTTTCACTCACGCCGTGGGACATGAATACTTGGAATATTGCCACTTGGACTAAAGACACACAGTAGAAATGATGTGGAAAATAGTCTGAGTTCGAGTTGAAGGTGTAAAAAAATTCTTAGAGAAAAGAGACATAGGGAGAATAGGACACGGGGATGCGGAGACACGGAGACAGGGTGAAACAAAGATTGATTGTGAGCCAAAATTCTTGCTATGACATCTGTTCATTTCCAGCTCTCCGCGTCATTAAATCTCTGTGTCTCTGTTTCAAGCTTTGCTGATCTCAAACTCAGATCTAGCACTGGCTTTGCTTGTCATCATCCGCCCCAAACACCCCAACCAATTAACGCCAAAATACCCAAACCGAGCGCAATCAATACGAATTGATTGTCTTGCGTTTCGATCTGCGAAAGGTCTTCAAAGTCTTCAATAGATAGCTCTTTTTTCTGTTCACTCGATTTCCCTGCGACATAGACCGACCGCGCAGCATCAAAATCGTCCATACTCGGAATTTGGGTAATCCATTCTTTGGGGCGTTCTAATTTTGGTGCTTCGAGAATATACAGTTGCTGTTTTGCTTTTTCGCCAATGCTAGACGATGAACTACTCGCCAGCTCTCGACACAGGGCGATCGCCTCTTCCATATTATTGTTCGCTTGGTAAGCACTGACGAGCCACATCCTGACCTCGCTGCCTTCGCGGGAGATTTTCGGGAGATTGGCGATCGTTTGCTGAAAATAATCGATGCTGATGCGATATTCTCCCTGCAAGAAAGCATCTTTACCCTGTTCAAACAAAATTTGTGTCGTTGTATCCATCCAAAAAATTGCCGCTCATCCGGCTGCCGCTAACTCTCTTTTTTGTATCTTAAAGAATTTTCTAAAGAATTTTTCGACCCAGCAGACTCTGGCGCACTTCCAACATCGCGGAATAGGTTGGCAAAATGTGCAATGTTTGGTCGGCGGGAGTCACCTCTAAGGCCATCTGAATCGCTTTTTGTAAATCTGGCTCAATGGTCAAATCGGCTTTGCCCTGACAGTAATAGAGACGTAACGCCATATCGTGAGTGCGATCGCCGCTGATGATAATTTTGCCGGGTTGCTCCGTCAGTCGTTCCATATCCACATCCCAAATCCACGAAATATCTGTTCCGTCAGGGGCGCGATCATTGAGGATGACGAGGGCGGTGCTGGTTTTGCCTTGTTTTTGCAAATCACCGACGGCGCGAATGGTTTCATTCATGCCGACTGGATTTTTTGATAGCAAAATACGGACTGCTTTACCATCAATTTCTAATTCTTCGGCGCGACCAAATGCAGCTTTAAACTGCTTAATTTCTTCGTTAATCACATCGCGGTGAATGCCGAGATCTTCGGCTAACAATCCCGCTGCGAGGGTGTTGTATTTGTTGTAAACGCCGATGAGGATTTGTCCCCAATCGTTACTGTCGATGTCAAGCGCATTTTTACGGAAATCGCAACTGTCGCAATGGTAATCGCCGAGGTGTGATAAGTAAACGCCTTTATAGTTAAGAGATGCACCGCACTGGGGACAGTAAATTGAATCGACGGCATGGGGAATTGCATCAAGATAGAGATCGGGTTCGCTGAGGCCAAAAAATTTGACGGTTTGGGTAAGCTGTTGGCCGAAATGGTTTAGGGTCGGGTCGTCGCCGTTAACGATAATTGTGGTTTCTGCGGGCAATGGGGCGATCGCCGTCTGCCAGCGTTTACTGATCGTATCGACTTCACCATAACGATCCAACTGATCACGAAACAGATTGAGCACCACCATGTGAGTCGGCGTGCAAGTTTTGAGCAAAATCGGCACAATATTTTCGTCTACTTCCAAAATCGCGTAGTCAATGTCGAGCTTGCCGAATAGCGTCGTGTCTTCGATTAAAGCCGTCGCTAGGCCATTAATTAAGTTCGCACCCGTTGCGTTGTGGGAAATCTTGTAGCCTTGCGCCGTCAAAATCGCTTTGATTAATAGAGAGGTCGTGGTTTTACCATTCGTACCAACAACTAAAATCACGCCTTTCTGCGCGCGCTGAAAAAGTTCTGGCAAAATCTCTGGAAAAATGCGTCGGGCGATCGCCCCCGTCAACACACTTCCCGCACTTAGTTTGAGACCCCGCACCACAGCCGTAACCGATTTCGCTACCCCACAGGCGATCGCCAACCGTAAACTTTTTAAGATAGACATTAACCCTAGGCTTGCTCCGAGACATTCTAAGTCCCTAAAGATAACAGAACATGCAGACCCTGCCTACTGACCACTCAGCACCTAGCCTGTCGCCCATTGAGAACCCCGCCAGCCGTTCCCCTCACCCTGCTCACCATAAGCAAAATCGCTCAAGATCTGCATATGACTAATCGGTTGTTGAGAAAAACGCGTTTGCTGTAGAACAGCCCCAGTCAAATCTGCCTGATCCAACTTCGCCCCAATTAAATTGGCGCAACTCAGATCCGCGTTTTCTAATTGCGCCAACTTCAAATTGGCTTCCTTAAAATTACAATGACGTAGGTTCGCTCGTTTCAGATTTGCACTATAGAGCTTCGCCTCAGCAAAATTGATGCCTTCCAAATCCATCCCTTCAAAATTCACATCCCGCAAAAAAGCTCCGCAAAAACTAGCTTGCTGTAAAAAGGCCCCATAGAGCTCCGCATGACTCAATCGCGCATTTTTACAATTAGTCCAGCTCAGATTAGACCCATTTAAATTAGCCTGTCGCAAATTAATGCTCTCGAGATTTGCACCACAGAGATTTGCACCCCAGAGATTGGCCCCGCGCAAATTCGCATGATTCAAAGTTGCCCCGCATAGACGCGCTCTCGGTAACTTCGCATTCACCATGAATGTGCCGTAGAGATTCGCCTTCGTTAAATCCGTATCCGCCAATTTCCCATCATTCAGCTTCGCATGCGATAAATCTGCCCAGTTCAATGCAGCCCCAGATAAATTCGCCTTTGTTAAAAAAGCATGATCTAGCTTTGCACCCATTAAATTCGCTCCACGCAAATCTACCGCAATCAACATTTCTCCACGCAAGTCTGCCCCTTGCAAGTTTATGCCGGCAAAATCTCGCTCGCCTTGTCCGTAGGCTCTTAGTAACTGCTGAACATTATCCATAAGGACAACCAATGTTATTGTGCTTTTTCGTCACGACTCGCCTAGCTATTTCAATAGTGGAGTTGGGATCTATTTCTTACAATCTTATTATATGTCTTAAGAAATTATTAAGCTGTATAATTAGCGGCAATCGACAGAAAAGTTAATCAAAGTCTTCGCGAGCTTCATAAAGTAAAAAAATCAGAAAATGTCATCTCTATGCCTGTGTCTAAGCGATTTGGCTGAGACTCGATTCTTGTTTAAGTTTTGTAACAAAAACTGCTTTGAAGCTGAGAAACCCTCGTTTTTTGACATTTCTGATACCGTTTTCCTCTGACTATGAAGCTTTTTTAAAGCATGAGTCTTTTGTATAGTTTGATTAAGCAAGTTCTTTTTCAATACTTCTATCTTGAAAACTTCTGCTCAAATAGATAGAGATTAGTCAGTTTTTTCCTATTACTGAAATGCGTTGTTTGAGTTTTTTGTATAAAAAATAACTCAATTGTTTGTTCGAATTAGTAGTAATACGTTTTTTGCGTCAGCCAAAAGAAATAAAAGAAATCTCAAAAAAATAGATGTTTATTTCTGATATATTACGGGGTTGATTTATTGCTATTTGGCTTTGACTAGGCTCACCGTGACTGTTCCGGTATGGTTTGCAAAGATCCGGATTAGCTGATCTGCTGCTGTTCAATTCAGTCACGCAATTGTTCCAGCGTTCGGTTTGGTGGCGATCGCCTTACACACATCTTGATTGACAATCGAGATCAAGTGCTTACAATGTAATTACATATTGTTTGCGGTACTTTAGATGAATGCAAGCATTCGTACAAGAATCATCAAGATTGGCAATTCTCAAGGGATACGCATTCCAAAGCCTTTGCTTGAGCAGAGCGGCATTGGTGAAGATGTAGAAATCGAAGTCAAAGAAGGTCAGTTAATCCTGAGTGCTGTTGCGAATGTGCGGATTGGTTGGGATGCAGCTTTTGCAGAGATGTCGCAGCAAGGAGATGATCGATTATTGGATACCCCCGAAAATACGGGATGGGACGAGCAAGAATGGGAATGGTAGCGAAACGCTTTGACGTTTTTTTGATTAATCTAAATCCCACTGTTGGCAGCGAAATTCAGAAAACAAGACCTTGCTTAGTCATTTCACCTGATGAAATGAACAATAATATCTTGACGATAATTGTTGCGCCGATGACGACAAAGAGGAAATCATATCCCACACGTGTCACTTGTAACTTTCAAGGGAAAGCGGGTCAAATTGTCCTCGACCAAATTCGGACTGTTGATAAAGCGAGATTGCAGAAAAGGTTAGGCCGCATTAATCAAGAAGAACAAAAGGCTGTTCTGATAACGCTTGCCGAGTTGTTCGCAAAGTAAGGGCGATCGCCTTCTTCGAATACAAGTAGTTTGTTTTTTAATCGCTCAGATTTATATAAAACCCAACATTTTGAGCAGCAGATTCAAAAGAAAGTTTTTCAAGTATTCTTAACCATACTCGCTTCTTCAATTCTTCTGTTTGTCGATCTTTTTCTTTGAAGTCTTTAAGCCATTGCGGAGGAGCATCGAGAATTTTATTTAGCTCCTTCGCGTTCTCAGAATAACTAACAATACTGATGGCAAAGTCTTCAACTTCAGTACAATTTGAGTAGGAAGCTGCGGCATTATATTGAGAAGAGATATTGACGCGGCAAGGATTCCGATACTGTATTATTTCACCCAACTTACTTTTATCAACAAAAAAACAGAGCCTTTGATTGGAATTGACATTTATAGAGTTGATATTAAAGGGAAATTGAAAAATTTCTATTTGTTGATTTTGATGACTTAAATATCCTAGTAAATTATTGTTTTCGTTGAAATTACTATTTCTTGTAAAAATGTGAGGATCTAAATTTTCGTATCTAAGTAATGGTTCATTAGTAACAATGAGTAAGTCTTCCGAATCAATTCCACATTGCTCTAGTGCTTCGATCGGATCTTGTGTCGGAATCAGAATACACTTAGAGAAAATTTCTTTCATGATGAAATCAAATTCGTTTTGTCTAATCTCATCGCCATATTCTGATGCAACATCTCCGTGAATATACCAATCATCAAAAAACATATGCTTTTGGACAACAATATTTATGCAACTGAGAAACTCTATGCTATCGGAGATATCAGCGTCTTCTTCTTGTCTATATAGTCCTTGATTCGATAAAAACTCTTTAACAGTTTGTTGAGAATAATATCCTTGTAAAAAGTTAGTATGGAATTGCTGAACCTTATTTTGAGAAATAGGAGAATTGATTTCTCGTTTGTTTAATATCTGATTTATCTCATCAACTATCTTTTTAAAGAATGGAATAATTCCATTTTGTATTCCCTGTTCTCTCTGCTTAGTATTTACATTTAAAAAACTTAATTCGATTGATTTTTCAAAAAACAAATCGACTCTATCCTCTAATAATCTAGAGCTTCTCTGTTTAATAGAATTTAATTGCTGTGGTGATTTTGATTGTGAGACATGAAAAGATGTAATCAATTCATTTATTTTTTTAAGCTGATATTCTTCTGATTGACGTGGAAAAGTAAAGCTATTTAGAAGTAATATGAAAAATAGGAGATCAAAATATTCTTCAGAACCATGGTGATCTTCCCAATAATCGCTTCTTGTGATTGGATTAACAATATAAAAATCAAATAGAGCGGATAGAGATTCTGGAAAAATATTTTCTCCAACCCAATGGGCTTCGGAGTCTAAAGGCTGCTTATAATTTAGCAATATTCCAATAAAATCAAACCTATCCTTGAAAATTGCATAAGCTCCAATCTCAAAGAGAATAATTTTTAAATTTTCTTTTTTATACAGAAGTGTAAAATTTTTCTCCATTTTCTGAATATAACCATTCAACTCTTCTCTAATAGCTTCATAAAAATCATCTTCGTTTATTAAAACTCTGATTTCACTGGAGATATTAATTAACATCTCAAACTTTGATTTTTCTCGGATCTTTGTTCGATAAAGCTTTTCTATCTGTGATAATTTTGTGCTGACTTGTTCGTGTTTCTCATCTAGAGTTTCTGGATTGATGCCCAGAAAATTACTTTTAACAGTATAGAAAAAACTCGAAAGTTTATATTTTATTTTGTCAGGTTGATATTGAAGAAAACTTCCTGAATTGACAATAGAAGATACAATACTTGTAAAAGTTTCTTTGTCATCATCCTTTACAAGATATTTTAAAGATCTATTGAGATGTTCATTGAAAAGATGCAGAAATGCCATGTTGAAATCATCAAGAAATATTATGGTGTCGTACCAAGTAAAAGACAGTACATAATTTATTCGAGTATTGTTTTCGTTATTGAGGCGACGATACTGTTCCAAATATTTAAAAATAACATTGACCCAATAATCTGTTAGATTTTTTGTTGTAATAAACTCTAGAATATTTAAATTTGAATAAATTATTTTTTCTATTGCAAAATCATAATCTTTGTCATTCAAAGATATTTTATATAGACGTAAACTTTGTTCTAGCAGAGAATTCAAAATAACTAAGTATTGTTCTGGCTTATACCATATTTGAAGATCCCTACCAAGCTCTTCTTTCTGACTTAGCTCTCTTTCATGATTGATTATTGATGCTGTATAAAAGAGTGTTGTAAAACTATCATTATTTTTTTCTGTAAGAGTAATCAGTCTTTGAAAATATACATTTAATTCGTTTAAGTATTCCTGTACAATCTTTTTGTTTTTTTTCTGTTCAAGCTCGAATTCTAAAAGATCTCCTATCCCAGAAAATAAAGTTATAATTTTCCCCTGTAAGTTTTGAATTTTCCTCAGTCTTTCACTTTTGAATTTCTTGCCTATATTGCTTATAAAATCTTTTTTTGCAAATTTTGTACAAATGGTTTTTGAAAGTTTTTCTATGTGTTTTTCTTTGATATTTTCCTGTATATTTTTCTCGACATCGACTAAGTCTTTTTGAAATTCACTTAGTAAAAAAATTGTTTCTGAGATATATTTTGCAAGTAATACAAAAAAACGAACTAAAAAAATAATTGTTATTAATGCTAAACAAAGGTTTGAATATGACCAAGTAATATAAGCAAACTTGTCAAGATCACTTGGATTTGTACTTGTTGTAAATATGAAGCGAAAAATCAAGCTAGAAATTAGACTAGCGATGGCTGAACTTACTAAAGTATAAAATTCGCGTTGCTTTTTGAATTCTCTAGTAACCATTCCTGATTTATATCTTTCCGAAACTCTGGATATAACCTCTAGGCTTAAAGGAATGACAATTGAAATTACAGCTACTTGAAAAGCTATTACATTAGAAATAAAGTCAATATCGGGGATCCACGTAAATCGCATAAATTAGAAGCTGCTTAGCTTTAATACAAAAGTCTATTTGAAGTGATTTTAATAGATTCCCCACCTTTCCTCCTACCTCTCTGTACTCTGATGACGATGGAGGCTTCAGAAGCGATAGACTAAATTTGTATTATTTTCATCTCGTTCGTCTCGGCGATCGCCCCCTATGAATCTCTTGCCAAAACCCCCTGTTATCCCCGATTGTGCATGGCAACGCCCTATTGGTTTGGGTTGGGAAAATGCTTATACCGTCCGCTATGGCAGCAATCTCGATGATGGGCCATGGCATGGGATGCCCCTCGGTGGATTTGGGGCGGGCTGTATCGGGCGATCGCCGCGCGGTGATTTTAATCTGTGGCATCTAGACGCTGGAGAACATACGTTTCAGAATGCAGGTGCGTGCCAATTTAGCGTGTACGAATACACCGAAGCTGGTGAAGCTCAGGCTTATGCGATGTCAACGGAAGCGCCGGCAGATGGCAGTTTGAGCAGTTGGGAATGGTATCCCAGCGAAAAAGGAACCTATTCGGCGCTGTATCCCCGCAGTTGGTACGAGTACAAAGATGTTTTTAATATTGAGCTGACCTGCGAGCAGTTTTCGCCCATCGTTGCCGAGAATTATCAAGAAACCAGTTATCCTATCGCTGTATTTGAATGGTCTGCCCATAATCCCACCGACAAGCCAATCACCGTCAGCATTATGATGACTTGGCAAAACATGGTCGGCTGGTTCACCAAAGCGACAAAAACGCCGGATGTTGTGTTGCGAGATGACGGCTCCCCCGTTTACGATTACCAATCTCGCTGGGGGGATAGTACGGGCAACCTGAATCAATGGGTGCAAGATCGTTATCGGGTCGGTTGTTTGTTAAATCGCGTGCGTCCCCACGATGACATTAGTGAAGGGGAAGGGCAAATTTGTTTTGCGACGGTGACCAATCCGACCCTCGAAATTTTTTATCATAATCGCTGGAATCCAGTTGGTGATGGGCGTGACGTGTGGGATTATTTTGCGGGAAATGGTTCGCTGCCCGATGTGGAGGATGAAACCCCGGCTGCCCCCGGTGAGCAAATTGCTGGGGCGATCGCCGTCCGTTTTACAGTGCGACCCGGCAAAACCAAGAAGATTCCGTTTTTCCTCGCGTGGGATTTCCCAGTGATGGAATTTTCGCCAGATATCACTTACTTTCGCCGTTATACAGACTTTTTTGGCCGTAGTGGTAGCAATGTCTGGGCGATGATTCGTACCGCCATGAAACATAGCGATCTCTGGAAAGAGCGTATCGAAGCTTGGCAAAAACCTGTGTTAGAGCACGAAGATTTGTCGAACACGTTAAAGATGGCGCTTTTTAATGAGCTGTATTTATTAACGCAGGGGGGAAGTCTCTGGACAGCGGCGACAGAAGATGATCCGGTCGGTCAATTCGGCGTGTTGGAATGCTTGGATTATTGCTGGTACGAAAGTCTTGATGTGCGGATGTATGGCTCCTTTGCGCTGGCGATGCTCTGGCCGCGACTGGATAAATCTGTCCTCGAAGCCTTTGCCCGTGCCATTCCCAGTAGCGATGATACCCAGAGACCGATTGGCTATGACAAACTCATGGGTTACGACAATTTTATGGCCGCTCGTAAACGCGCCGGGGCGACTCCCCATGATCTTGGCGCACCGAACGAACACCCATGGCAAGCGACGAATTACACAGCCTATCAGGATTGCAACCTCTGGAAGGATTTGGGGTCGGATTTTGTGTTGCAGGTATACCGCGATTTTGTGATGACAGGCTCCAAAGATACGGAATTTCTCTGGTCTTGTTGGGAAGGCATTGTGGCGGCGTTGGAATATCTCAAAACCTTTGATCTCGACTGTGACGGCATTCCTGAAAATGGTGGTTCACCGGATCAGACGTTTGATGACTGGAAACTCAAGGGCATTAGTGCTTATTGTGGTGGGCTGTGGATTGCGGCATTAGAAGCGGCGATCGCCATTGCAGACATCCTCAAAAATAAGACCAGTATTTATGAAGCACACCAAAATCAAGTCACTGTTGAGGAATTTGAACAGGCGATCGCCACCTATCGATCGTGGCTCGAACAATCCCGTCCCCTTTACCAAGACAGTCTTTGGAATGGCAGCTATTACACCCTCGATACGGGCAGCGATTCTAAAGTCGTGATGGCGGATCAACTCTGCGGGCAATACTATACCCAGTTGCTCAGTTTGCCTGATGTTAATCCTTCAGAAAGAACAGCCACCACCCTGCAAACCATTTATTCAGCCTGCTTTGAGAAATTTCATGATGGTAAATTCGGTGCGGCAAACGGTGTAAATCCTGACGGCTCACCCGAAAAAGCCGACGACACCCACCCCCTCGAAGTTTGGACAGGTATCAACTTTGGCATTGCCGCTTTTATGATTCGCAACGGCATGAAAGATGAAGCGTTTAAAATGACCGAGGCCGTTATCGCGCAAGTTTATGACAATGGTTTACAGTTCCGTACCCCAGAAGCGATCACCGCCAACAATACATTCCGAGCTTGTCACTATCTCCGCGCCATGGGGATTTGGGCGATTTATGATGCTTTGAAGGCTTAGTTGCAGTCACCGTCAATAAAGCAAATTTTCAACTGATAAAGTTTACAGAAATTTGTTTCAATTCTGTTGGCTTCAACAACAAAATTAGTCAGCAACAGACCAGCGATCGCGCCCTTGTTCTTTAGCCATTTGCATTGCTTCATCCACCGCATTTAAAAAATTGCTCTGGGAATCGGTGTCCTCAGGAACACGACTACAAATCCCCAAGCTCGCTGTAACATGCTCTGAAACGGGCGACGCGATGTGGGGAATAGCCAATGTTGCGATATTTTTTTTGATTAATGCCGCAACCTTAATCGCTTGTTCTTGATCAACATTTGGCAGCAATACCCAAAATTCTTCACCGCCCATCCGACAAACGCATTCTCCTGCTCGTTTGACTGTGTTTTCTAAGGTTTGGGCAATGTTGTACAAGCATTCATCGCCAACTATCCGGCTGTAGGTTTCGTTGTATTCCTTAAAATAATCTAAGTCGCAGGCAATCAAAGTCAATGGCTGTTGACTCCGTCTGGCCCGCTGCCATTCTTGGCTAATGAGTGGTCGAAATTCTCGACGTGTCATCACCTGAGTGAGTGGGTCTTTTGTGCGAACTTGTTGTAAAAACTCTACGTCTTCGGCAATCTTGCGCTGCAAGTCCTGATTTGTCGCCCGTAGCTGCCTGACGACAAAAAGGAGGCAGATAATAATAACAATTAAAAAAATAATGAGTGGCATTCTAGTTCGTTAATGATGGGAGAGTATCGTGATTTTTTGTCTTAAATCGGACGGAAGTCCACCCTGATAAACGATCAACATAGTGTGTAAAACCACTCTCTATTTTTACCCTGTATCGAGCTATCTGAAGACTACAAGTCATTACGCTATGTTTTCGTTTGCCAAATTTTTCTGTTCTAAAGTCGGCGGTAGGCCAAGCTATTCGGTGAACGTGATGCTAAATAATGGTGCTGCTTGATAAACCAACCCAAAAATCTGCCTGTGAGCCAGGATAGTGTCAGCACAATGGCTTTTTCTTTGTAGGCAAGGGACTTGAGATATTTTGCTTCAAATTTGGTGACGGCCAAGTCATTGCTATGAAAAAAATTTAGGCGATCGCCTTGCCACCGCCAAACCCAGTAGAGATAAGCCCAAAACATCCCTGCTTAGATTTATCGCAGGCCAACAAGAAAAGACAATAAAGCATCAAACCCTCTCAATCATATAATTGTACAGTGGGCCTCTAACGTGACGAAAATGGCGGGAGTTACAAAAAATTCATGTATTTTGGCGATCGCCAGACTTTTACTTATGATCAGCAATGCAGTGTCTGTCTTTGGGCCGACATAGCCATTTTTTAACGCATCTTTAGAGAGAGAATAATGTACGAATATACCGTGCTCGAAGTGGCGAGAGTCGTTGATGGTGACACGCTTGATTTTGTGATTGATCTGGGTTTTTCTACGTTTAAAAAAGAACGGATTCGCGTGGGCGGTATCGATGCGCCAGAATCTCGCACGAGGGATCTCGCTGAAAAAAAGCTGGGTTTAGAAGCCAAAGATTATCTACAGCGTTCTCTAGCAGCCGCTCAAAAAATTCTGATCCAAACTGAAAAAGAAGATAAATATGGCCGTTTTTTAGGCTGGTTATATCTCGATGGTGCAAGTGTGTCGATTAACGAAAAGATGATCAACGAAGGTTATGCGTGGGCCTACGACGGCGGCACGAAGGCGAAAGATTTGTCGCAACTTGAAGTGCTGCGCCGCCAGTTTGATACTTGGATCGAAGCTGAATAATGTGGGTTCTGTTTAAGAACTTAGAGAGGAATCTCTATGGAAAGGGGAATTAGAGGACATGGAGACGCGGAGACACGGGGACGCGGAGACGCGGGGACACGGGGACACGGAGATAGAGTGAAACGAAGATTCCTTGGGAGCCGAAACTTTATTTCTGAAACATCTCCCCATCGCCCGCTCTCCCCTTCTCCGCGTCAACATTTATAGCCTTGCTCGTCTCGAATTCAGGTTTGAGATCAGCTGCCCAAGATAAATAGACTGAGCAATGTACCGCTATTCCAGAGACTGTGTAACAGCATTGGCGCGAGCAGGTTGCGGGATTTGACGTAAACAAAGCCGAGGATTGTTCCTAAGGTCATGAGCGGCAAAACTTCTGACAGACTTAGATGGGCGATCGCAAACAAGAAAGCACTGAGTAAAATACTGCCCCAAACCGGTAGATATCGCGTCAGGGATGGCAGCAAAAATCCTCGAAACATAATCTCTTCAAACAGTGGCGCCATGATAGATGCAGTTACAAAAAAGATCGTGAGGGCGACTTGATCTTGAGCTTTGAGGGCGAGGAACAAAATTGGGTTACTGCCGCCCTGTCCTTGCCAAATTTGTTGGTTTAAAACTGAGACAATCAGAACTAAAGGTAGCGCGACCATGTAGCCCCCTAAACCCCACACTGCCCAGTTATCAAGCAATTTCACTTTGAACCAATCTTTAGGTAGTGGGCGGAATTTCCAAATAGAGGCAGCTAAGACAGCAATACCGGCGATCGCCATCAATAGATAAGTGACCAGCGTATAACCCGCTTTTTCACGAACAGTCCAAGCCGCGGCATCGAGGTGGAAATTTTGCAAAATCAGCGGCAGGGCAAGGGGTAGCGCAATTTGGCCGACGAAGAAGAAACCGACGATAAACACTTGCCAAATGATTTCGCCATCCCACGGCGTTTCCCACGTAGCGGTGTTGTCGATAAAGAGCAGTGCTTCTTTGCGTTTGCGGGGTAATTGAATCAGCAGAAAAATGAGAACACCAAAGCCTAAAATCCCAACACTAAAGGGCAAAAGAGTGATAACGATGAGCTTCACTAAGGCTTGCTGGGCGTCGTCCTGAATGCGCTGTTGGATAGATTGTAGTTCCGGTGCTGCACCCTGAAGTTGATAGATTTTTTGTAAATTTTGGAGCTGAAACCATTCTTCGAGGCGATCGCCCAATTGAGTAACAGCATTCTCCGGCACTTGCTCGTCTAGCCACAAGGGTTCCAGATTTTGGACTAATGGATAAAGACTGTCATCTTCTATCTCAATTTTTTGCCACTGACTGCGAGCTTGATCGGGCTGATCGCTGATGGCATAGAGCAGCCCTAATTTCAGCGACAATTCATCAATGAGCGTTTCTGTTTCGGCGATCGCCTTCGGTTGCAGCTTATTCGCCGCCGCACTTTGACTCACCTTATCCTGTAGCAATTTGAGATTTTCTTGACTACTGCTAATGACACTTTGATATTGCTTGATCGCATTGTCATAGGGCTCTGCGCCGGTGAGTTGCTCGACCAACTGGGCAATCTCTTCTGGAGCAGTATCATCAGCCAACTCACGATCATATTCCGCCGCTTCCAGCACCAAATTTGTTTGATACAGCTCTAGACGACCTTGAATCTGAGGCTCCTGAAAACTAGCCCACAGAGAAGACAGCAATGGAATTAGGGTGATTGCTGTCAGGATAATTAGAATTACGCGCTTCACAGTTATGGCATTCAGACAGAAACAGTGGCTCTAGCCTAGCCTGTTGTCTCTGTTGGGATCAATCTAAATTTGTGGGTTAGCCTTGTTGATGCAGCCAAACTTTGATTTTGCCGTTCGAACCACCTGCGGCTAATAGTGAGCCATCGGCACTAAGCGCAACAGACAAAAGCCTTGTATAGGGGGTGGTTTGCTTATCGTCAAAGTTCAAGGTTGCCAACGGTTCCTCGATGCCGAGTTGCCAAATTTTGATCACACCGTTGACGCTACCCGTAATCAAATAATTGCCTTGCGGACTAAAAGAGATATGGGTAATCGCTTTGTCGTGGGCGGGTAATGTAAAGCAAGGGACAGTCTCAGGCAGTGTTTCGAGAGTATTGAGATCGAGTTGCCACAAATACAGCAGCCCACTGTCACCACCGGAGACAAATAGTTCGCCGTCTGGACGAATGGCGATCGCCGCGATTGCTTCTGGTTGGTCGTTGCCGATGCTGCCAATTGGTTGATGGTCTTCACTACGCCAAAATTTAACCAGCCCTTCGGTGCCGCCCGTCAGGAAAACGTTACCCGCTGGTGCACAGGCGATCGCCTGAATTTGGTCATCCACATCAGTCGCCGTTTGTTCTAACTCACCATTTTTAAGATTCCACTGGCGAATCGTTTGATCATGGCTCGCGCTCAATAACCGCCCTTCTGGGGTCGTCTCCAGAGCATAGACCGCTGCTTGATGCTCCCGAAATGTTTGCTTTAACTCCAATTCCGCAACATCTTCAGATTCCAGATCGAGATGCCACAATTTCACATCCGATTCAAAACTACTGCTCGCAATGCCGTAGGGCGCAACGTCTCCATCTAACAGACTGCCCAAGAGACGATCCATGAAACCATCGATAAATTTAAGATTGAGTAATCCTTGAT
Organism: Limnothrix sp.; assembly: GCA_049644465.1. Classification (GTDB taxonomy): domain Bacteria; phylum Cyanobacteriota; class Cyanobacteriia; order Cyanobacteriales; family MRBY01; genus MRBY01. The sequence goes on along the minus strand of JBARRZ010000212.1, from coordinate 124 downwards.
TGTGGGCTTTAATCTGAGTGATTTGTTCGCCATCTTTGACCTGCCAGATTTTGATCTGTTGATCCCAACTACCGCTCGCCAACAATTGCTGATCATCACTAAAACTTAGGGCACTGACGCAATC
>JBARRZ010000211.1:0-24516 GCA_049644465.1 Limnothrix sp. | reverse complement strand
GAGCTTCACCCGTGTGGGAAAATGAAAACCGGTAAAAATCCTAAAAATATCCTGTTACTTAGAGCCTGTAATCAATGAGCGATCGCCCCACCGTCAAAGACACCTACCTTAAAAAAGTAGACCAACTCAACCTGCCGCCCCGCCTCCTACTTGGCCCCGGCCCCTCCAATGCTCACCCACGAGTTTTAGCCGCCCTAGCAATGCCCTGCATCGGTCACCTAGACCCCAAATACTTAGAGATCATGACAGAAGTCAAAGATCTCCTGCGCTACACATGGCAAACCGACAACGAATTCACCATTTCCGCCAGCGGGACAGGCAGCGCCGCGATGGAAGCAACCCTCGCCAACACCGTAGAACCCGGTGACGTCGTCCTCATTGGCATCAATGGCTATTTCGGTCACCGTCTCATCGATATGGCCAGCCGTTACGGAGCCGACGTACGCACATTTTCCACCGACTGGGGCAAAGCTTTTACTCTCGAAGAAATCACCGCCGCCGTTGCCGAACACGAACCCAAAGTACTCGGTCTCGTTCACGCCGAAACGTCCACTGGCGCAAGACAACCCCTCGAAGGCGTCAGCGATGTCTGTCAAAAACATGGCTCCATGTTGCTCATCGATACCGTAACCAGCTTAAGTGGCGTCCCTCTTTTTCTCGATGAATGGGGCGTAGACATGGCCTACAGCGGCACACAAAAAGCCCTCGCTTGCCCTCCCGGACTTGGCCCATTAACTCTCGGCCCCCGCGCCATCGACGCCTTGAATAATCGCAAAACCCCTGTCAAAAACTGGTATTTGGACATGTCCATGATCAGTAAATATTGGGGGACAGGTAAGCGCGTTTACCACCACACCGCTCCTGTCAATATGAATTACGCTCTCCGGGAAGCCTTGATGCTTGTAGCCGAAGAAGGTCTTGAAAATCGTTGGAAACGCCACCAAGAGACAGCAGAATTATTCTGGGCTGGCTTAGAAGAAATGGGGCTGAAATGTCATGTGGAGAAAGAGATTCGCCTCCCAACCCTGACAACTGTTTGTATTCCTGATAGTGTTGACGGAGCCGCCGTGGCAAAACAGCTGATGGCTGACTACAACATCGAAATTGCGGGTGGTCTTGGAGATCTGGCCGGTAAAGTTTGGCGTGTAGGCTTGATGGGTCACAATGCCCGCTCTGAGAATGTCTTATTGCTCCTTGCAGCCCTAAAGAAGGTGCTCTTTTAGCTAGACTGGAAGGAATTCCTTTCGCAGTAAATCTGATGTCATCTTTATTTTTATCTCGGCAACGTCTTCCTAAAAGAACGCTTGCCTTTTTTTCTGTCCTGTTGCTGAGTATTGGCCTCTGGAGTTGTAGTGGTGAACCAGATGACACTCAAGCGGATGTTCAAGTTGATGCTGAGTTGGAAGCGCAGATTTTAGAGGTGATTCGTAAAAATCCGCAGGTTGTACTCGAAGCTGTGCAGAACTATCAGCAGTCGCAACAGCAAGCTGAGCAAGAAGAGCAGGAAAAGGCAGCTAATGATTTTCGGGATCAGCTAACGAAGGATCCACAGGCTGTGATTGGGGATTCCCCGGTGGCGGGCTCAGAGGATTACAAGGTTGTTTTGATCGAGTTTTCTGATTTTGAATGCCCGTTCTGTGCGGCGGCTCATTCGACGATTAATCAGTTTATGGATAAGCATAATGAAACGGTAACGATCGCCTATAAGCATCTACCATTGCAACAAATTCACCCGCAAGCTATCCCGGCGGCACAAGCGTCTTGGGCGGCACAACAACAAGACAAATTTTGGGAATATCACGATCGCCTGTTTGAAAATCAAAATCGCCTAGGTGATGAGCTATATACGGAGATTGCCGAAGATTTAGAACTGGATATGGCAAAATTTGAAGCGGATCTTGTGGCGGCAGACCCGGCAATTCAGGCAGATTTGGCTTTGGCACAACAGCTTGGTTTGAATGGCACGCCTTTTTTCATTTTGACGTCTTCGGAAACGGGCAAGGTTGAGACTTTTTCTGGCGCACTAAGTTTAGAGGAGTATGAGGAAAAGCTAACGGCTGTGACGACGCCTGAGGTTTCACCTGAATCTGATGAGACTGAATCTGATGATAATTAAAACGCTAGCCGTTCAGTGATTGACTAGCGTTTTTTCAATGTTGTAAGGGAAAAGATTGGGATGTTTGGGGGCGCGGAGTAGTCGAAATTCGATGATAAAGAGACGCGGAGAAAGGGGGACATGGAGCAAGGGAGACGCGGAGACAGAGGGACAAGGTGAAACTGATCATTTTTGTGATCAAACTCTCTGCCTGAAACAAAATCTCCCCATCACTAGCTCTCTCCTTCTCCCCCTCTTCGCGTCAGCATTTCGGGTTACAGACAGGCATCAAGCACGATTAGCGGGAGAGAGCGCTTCTACTACTTGAGCCATTTTTGACTGGACTTCAGCTGCACGACCGAACCAACGAACCAAGAGACCCGCCAGCCTTTCATGGTTGTGACGCACATAGCCCGTTTCCATGTCTTCGTCCATGATGTTGGCGATCACCACCCGTCGCCTCAGTTTGGCAACTTCTTCGCGGTCAAGGTAAACGGGATGGGATTGTTCGAGGGCGTAACGGCGCAAGGCTTGTCCGGAAGGCGATCGCTGATGAACAAGTACGGCGTCAAATAATTTTTTGTCACAGACTCGGTCAATTGCTTTGATGTGGTCAGCGACTGTGTAGCCGTCGGTTTCGCCCGGTTGGGTCATGATATTGCAAACGTAAATCCTTGGTGCTGAACTGTTGGCGATCGCCTTACAAATCCCCGGCACAAGTAAATTGGGGATCACACTGGTATACAGACTACCCGGCCCCATGATAATAAAATCGGCCTCTTCAATCGCCTTAACTGCAGCCGGTAGAGCAGGCGGATTGGCAGGCTCACAACCCATTTCAACAATTTTGCCCCTCGCCTCCGGGATATTCGATTCCCCTTCAATGAGGCGGCCATCAGCCATTTTTGCCCAAAGCCTGACATCACAGAGCGTTGCAGGCAACACTCGACCTTTAATCGCTAAAACTTTAGAACTAGCAACAACAGCTTGTTCAAGATCACCTGTGATTTCGCTCATCGCCGTGAGAAACAAGTTGCCAAAGCTATGACCGACAAGGCCATCACCGGCTTCGAAGCGATATTGAAAGAGTTCTGTTAATAATTTTTCTTCGTCAGCACAAGCAGCCAAGCAGTTGCGAATATCGCCGGGCGGCAAAACGCCAATTTCTCGCCGCAACCTACCGGAGGAGCCACCATCATCGGCCACGGTGACGACGGCTGTAATGTTGCCACTGTAATGTTTTAAGCCGCGTAATAATGTGGAAAGCCCTGTGCCTCCACCAATTGCGACAATTTTTGGCCCTTTATTGCGCCGACGGTGAGTGTGGAGCATATCCACTAATTCTTCGTCACCGTGGGGATTAATCGCGTCGGTGATTGCGCCAAACGTCCGATTTTGCCCTAAGAAAATTAGTCCTAAACCTAAGGCGATCGCCACCGGGCCAGATACATTACTCGGCACTACTGTTGTCAACCAACGTAGCAAAGCGGCCATCAATTTCATTAAGCGCGAGACAGGCGTCAAATCCAGCCACACCGCCAAGCCTAGAGAGGTGAACAGTACACCCACTGCACTCATGAACATCCAACGCTTCACAGACAAACCCGGCATCAACCACTTAAATACATGGTGAATACCAGCCGGAGTACGCCGCTGCACAGCCTCCACCGTTCTTGGATAAACACGAGCGCTCTTTCTAAATGCGCGACGAAAAGGGTTGATCAACATAACTCTCCAATACAATTCAACGGCACAGGCGATCGCTCATTGAGTTATCGCTCATCATCACACAAACAGAGATAGACAATGAGTCTATTGATACGCAATCTATCCCACCGTAGAACCGGGTGAACACATCAAGTGTAGCGAACCTTGTTTTTTGCTCAATTTGTGACGCGAATTCCTGCTCGATACACATCTCAAATCTTACTTAATGAGCAAACTAAAGCTTCGCATCGATCTAGGTGGCTCTATCCATTGCCTTCTCTACTTAGCTTCACCAATCCGCCGCGTAATTTAAAACGAAATGTTTACAATTGGAAATGAAGCATTCATCCGCTCCTTGGCTACAACTACCACCGAATTTCAATGACTATCAAAACACCACAGCTCAACGAACTTTCTCCACAGACAGTTCATGATATTCAGCAAAATCAACAACAGGCGATCGCCCTAATCGATGTCCGCGAACCCAGCGAATTCGCACGAGAACACATCAAAAACGCCATCAATATTCCCCTCTCCCAAATCTCTCCCGACAACCTACCCACCAAGCCCGAAAACATCACCCTTTACTGCCAAAGCGGCCAACGCTCCCAACAAGCAGCAGACAAACTACACAACGCAGGACTCAGCCAAATCAGCCAACTATCTGGCGGCCTCAACCACTGGAAGAGCACAGGCTTACCCATCCAAGAAGACAAAAAAGCACCACTCCCCATCATGCGTCAGGTACAAATCGGCGCAGGTAGCTTGATTCTAGTCGGCACAATACTCAGCGCGATCGTCTCACCATGGTTTTTACTACTCACAGGCTTTGTCGGTTCAGGCCTACTTTTCGCCGGAACTACTGGCTTTTGCGGCATGGCTAGACTCTTACTTTTACTGCCTTACAATCAAGTCAAATCCTAGAAACCTGAGTTTGAAACAAGCAAGGTTGGAAATAGTGACGCGGAGACGCGGAGAGATAGTGATGGGGAGAAGGGGAGATTTTGTTTTGAGCAGAGACTTTGATTAAAAATATCAATTTCACCTTGATCTCCTTATCTCCGCGTCCCCCTTTCCCCGTGTCCCTATTTCTCCCGAAGTCTTCTTTAAATCCCTGACCCGTTAACAGGCACTATGACTTTTGAGCCATTCATAATCTTGATCTTGGCTTTTTTGGTTTTTCTTGGGTGAAATCAAAACTTGATAACCCGCCACTTTTTTACACTTCTGGAAATAAATACGCATCAAATTAATGTGAGGCACACGACACTCTGTCCATTTTTTGTCTGTGGCGCGTACTTTCGTCGGTGAATAAGCATTGCCTTCACAGATATCTTTAATTGCTTTAATCAGTTTGACCAAATTTTCAGGCTGATAAACCAGCACAGCCACCGAATCCCGTAACAACGTCACATCGGGAAATAAAGCAGTTAAAAGTTCTTCTATTTGCTCTTGACTCCATGAGTTTTCATTCGCAGCATCTAACGTGGCGACGTTAGATGCAAATTGTTGTTTTAGAGTAAAAAGTTCAACTTTCTGCTGTTCTAAATTGATCGCAAACTCTGTATTTTGTGCTTTTAAAGCCGAGATTTCTTTTTCTTTGAGGCTAATAACTTCTTGCTGGGATTGTTCTAGGGATTCTAAGATTTCGTCAATATCTTGATTGCTTTCTCTGAGTTTGCGCTGCTGAATTTTGTTGAGTTCTTTTTCTTGGGCAAGTTGTTGCAGCAGGTCTTTTTGTTCTTGGACTTGCTGGTGTAGTTCTGTTTGAAGCGTTGTGAGTTTGGCTTCGTAGTTGGCTTGTTGCTCAATGACGGCTTCGTAAGAATCGCGTTGGCTTTGGAATTGGTCTTCGTAGGTCTCTTGTTGGCTAGAGAAATATCTTTTGAGCTTAATTAGTTCTTTTTTGTGCAGTGTTTTGAGGACAGCGAAGGATCCTAAGCCACCAAAACAGAGACCGACAAAAAAGGGGAATTCCATGAACACTTGCGTGATACGCCTACAAGAGCATTAATATCTTCTAATTTAGCGTAGACTCTCGAAGAATCACTGCCCTGTGGAGCCGAACCCATCGGAACCGCGATTTGTGTCGGAGAGGTGATCGACTTCAATGATTTTGGCTTGGATAATTTGATTCATCACCATTTGGGCGATGCGCATCCCTGCGTTGACGTAAAAGGTGCTTTTGCCGTGATTGATTAAAATAATACCGATTTCGCCGCGATAGTTAGCGTCGATCGTACCGGGGGTATTGAGAACGGTGAGGCTGTATTTGAGGGCTAGTCCGCTACGGGGCCGGATCTGGAGTTCTGTGCCGAGGGGGATTTCGGCGGCGAGTCCGGTGGGGATGAGGGCGGTGGTATGGGGGGCGATCGCCACAGCTTTGAGAGCATGGAGATCAACTGCGGCATCGCCTGCGTGCTGGTATTCAGGCAGAATCGCGTCGGGGTGTAATTTCTTGAGACGGAGTTCCATTAGGCTGTAGTTTTTGAGGTCAGGAGAAAGTTTTACCGTTGAGAATAATTCTGCAACTGTCTTTTAAGTTTTTGCGGATTGCCTTGATCGACAACGTGGCCATTTTCTAACAAGAAAGCACCGTCACAATAATCGAGTTCGTCGAGGCGATGGGTCACCCAGAGGGCTGTCATACCGCGATCTTTGACTAAGTTCCGCACTTGCTTGACTAAGTCTAATTGGGTATCACTATCGAGTAGGGCGGTGGGTTCGTCGAGTAATAGCACTTCGCAATGTCTAGCGATCGCCCCGGCGATCGCCACCCGCTGTTTTTGGCCACCGCTCAGCGCATAAATCGGCCGCCGCACATAATCCGCTAAACCGACAGCACTCAGTGCTTCTGAGACTCTTGTTTTCGTAGCGGCAAAAGATAACTGTTCAGAAACCAAACCAAAAGCGACATCCGCGCCAACAGTCGGCATCACAAGCTGATGGTCAGGATTCTGAAAAACGAGACCGACCGGCTGCATCAGTTCGACTTCGCCAGAAGTTGACTCTAGCAATCCGGCCAAAATTCTGAGAAGCGTTGATTTACCGCTGCCGTTAGTACCCAGCAACATCCAAAATTCGCCTTGCGGTACTTGCAAATTGCAGTGATCTAAAATTTTTGCGTCCGGTTGCCAACCGAAATTGAGATTTTCAACGGCGATCGCCGGCATTGTCATGGAGTTTTGAAATTAAATAAAAAAAGTTCGTAGCGTAAAGGGCGCACCGTAGCGCACCCCTATTTCAATTAAGCCAAAAAATAGATTGAAAATTTCGCGACACTAACAATCTATTCCGCACTTTGGGTCGCGAAGAAACCGGGAACCCGTCCAGCCGAACCCGCACCGCTCTTTTTATTGAGAATCGCAGCACTAATTTGATCGCTGAAGAGAGCGATTTTTTTCTCCTCATCCTTATCACAGCTCAACTCAATCAACGTGGCTTCGTTGCCTTTCATTGCGTCGATCACCGATTGATACAAAGCATGGGCATCCCCTTCTTCCTTACGTTGGACAGAGACGGGCATGGGGCTAAATTTGAGAGTCAGATCCAGACTATACATTCACGTTCTAGGGGCTATGTTTGATTGTGTTTATCTTAACGCTTTAGGGCTGTGCTGCTTCGGCGATCGCCTTGATGCGACGGAGTTGAGCCTGCATGTCTTTCTTCGTTAAGCGTGCTGCGAAGGTATCAAAACCCCAGCGGATCACCGGATTTGGGATCTCAAACTGAAATCGATTCACTAACTGCGTCCCCGTGGCATTCGGTAAACATTCCCAGCGATCGCGCCCCTGAAAAAAGCCCGTAAACTGCCAAACAATCAAGCCCGGTTCCCGTTCCACCACCCGATTATTCAGCACCAACTTTAATAACGGTATCTTGACGAAAAACCGACTCCGACTGCCCAGTGCCGTACTCCACTCTTCCCCAATCGGCTCACAACGCAACAGCGGATTTAGCCAGCGGTGCATCGTTGATAAATCAGTGAAACAGGCCTCAATACAGGTCGCACTCGCACAAATATGAACTGATTGCTCAAAAACTTCCATTAAAAACTGGTGTAAAAGATTGCTTTTTCCTTAAGTTACGACAAAATTATCCTAAATTCAGACGTTTGATAGGTGAAGAATCACCTAGATCTTTGTATTGTGGGGTATGTGATTGGTAAATCTTCCGTACAATTACGGAGTGAAAAAACCATATTTCAGGTTATTTCAAATCTCACACCCTTACTGTTTAAATAAAAAACGATGTCACAGTTGATCGAATCTCTTGTGCCAACGTCTCCCAACTCTGCTTTGATGGCGCTTGCTTTACCTGAGTCGCTCCAGACTCTTGTCGGACAGGATGCCATTAACATCATCAAGGCGATCGCCATTTTGGTGGTGGGTTGGATCGTGGCCGTAGTCATCAAGTCCGTTGTCAAAGGGCTACTCAAAAAAACCGAGCTAGACAATAAGCTCGCTGGCTGGATCACCGGCTCAGAAACAGGCACAACCGATATCCCTATCGAAAAATGGGTCGCGAATATCGCCTATTGGTTTGTCATCTTATTTACCGTTGTTGCAGTGCTCCAAACACTCCAACTTGATGCGGTATACACCCCCCTCAACGATCTACTCAGTCAGATCACAAGCTTTATTCCGCAACTACTCGGTGCCGCACTTTGGCTCGGTGTTGCTTGGCTTGTGGCAACGATTGCTAGGTTGATTGTTGTTAAAGGTCTAGGCACGCTTGATCTTGATAAGCGTCTTAGTCAAGAAATGGAAGATCCTGACAGTGGGACAACTGAACCCATTGCAGCTTCCACACCGCAGACTGACAAAAAGCCTGTTGGCGTTACCCAAACGATCGGTAATGCGATTTATTGGTTCGTTTTCTTCTTCTTCCTAACGCCGATTCTCGAGACTTTGGGTCTAGAGAGTACGCTTGCGCCACTTCGTGGTTTGGTTGATGAAGTCTTACTAATTATCCCAAATATTTTTGCAGCGGTATTAATTGCTGTTGTGGGTTGGTTTATTGCTCAGGTGGTTCGCCGCTTGGTCACAAATCTCCTCAAGGCGACTGGTGTAGACCAAATTGGTGCAAAGTTTGGTTTGACTGGTGCAGGTGGCAGTCAATCTTTGTCTTGGATCTTGGGCACGGTTGCTTATGTGCTGATCCTGATTCCTGTTGCGATCTCAGCGTTTGAGGTCGTGAAGATTGAGGCTATTTCTGAGCCGGCGATCGCCATGTTGGATCAAGTATTGATGCTATTACCGAAATTGCTCGGTGCGTCAATCATCCTCACCTTTGCTTATGTTGTTGGTGATTATGTCTCTGACCTCGTCACAAATATTTTGACAGGCTTTGGCTTTAACAACGTCTTACAGTGGCTCGGTCTTGAAGACATCTTGGGTTCTAGTCGACCCAACACGCCGATGGACGCAAGCTTGGTGGATACAACACCAACGATGCCTTCGAAGAAAAAGACACCGTCTGAGATTATCGGGACGATTACCCTCATCGCGATTATGTTGGTGGCTGCATTAACAGCTGTTGATATTCTCGAAATTGAGGCGTTGACTTCTGTCGTGACGGTTGCGTTGGCGATCGCCGGTAAAGTCCTCGTGGCATTGCTGATCTTCGCATTGGGTCTATATTTCTCCAATATTTCCTACAAAGCGTTGGCGTCTTCTGGTACAAGACAATCAAAAATCTTGGGTCAGGCAGCACGAATCATCATTCTCACCCTTGTTGGTGCGATGGCGCTTGAGCAGATGGGGATTGCGACAAATATCGTTAATCTCGCGTTTGGTCTGTTGGTTGGTGGTATTGCGGTGGCGATCGCCATTGCTTTCGGTCTTGGTGGCCGCGAAGTAGCTGGTGAGCAACTCCGCAACTGGGTGGAATCCATGAAGGATGACACAACTCCACCGCCTACACCTCCGATGTACTAATTACTCTGAGCGCAGTGGTCTAGTTTTTTAGAACATTGTGACAGTGAAGAAATTAAACGAAGCGGCATTTTTAATCGAAATAAGTCCGTGATCATGATGCAAGACATGGCTTTGGCTGTGTCTTTTTTTGTGGATTTTTGGCCTATTCCCCCGTATTGATGACGCGATCGCCCCAAGGTTTTGTCTACAATCACTCACATCAGTTGATAGAAAATTCAAGATTCATGCAATATCGTCGCTTTGGCCGTACTGAACTACAAATGCCCGTTTTTTCCTGTGGTGGGATGCGCTATCAGTTTAAGTGGCAGGATCAGCCTCCTGCGGATATTCCCGACGATAATCAGAAAAATTTGGCGGCCACGATCGGGCGATCGCTGGAGTTGGGGATTAACCACATTGAAACTGCACGAGGCTATGGCACTTCCGAGATGCAGCTCGGTTGGGTGCTGTCGCAGTTCCCGCGCGAAAAAATGATTATCCAAACGAAAAGTTCTCCTAAGGCTAACCCGAAAGAATTTCGCCGCAGCATCGAAGAATCGCTTGATTATTTGCAGCTCGATTATATTGATCTGTTTGGTATCCACGGCATTAATAACCAAGAAACTTTTGACTTTACGTTTAAGCGGGGTTGCTTAGAAGTAGTGCGCGATTTACAAAAAGTAGGGCGCATTAAGCATGTTGGCTTTTCGACCCATGGCCCCACAGATATTATTGTGCAAGCGATTGAAACGGGTGAGTTGGACTACGTCAATTTGCACTGGTATTGGATAAATCAGGACAATTGGCGGGCGATCGCCGCTGCAGAAAAACAGGACATGGGGGTGTTTATCATTAGCCCATCGGATAAAGGCGGTCATCTTTACAATCCACCGCAAATTTTGACTGATCTTTGTGCGCCGTTGCATCCGATGGTGTTTAACGATTTATTTTGCCTCTCCCACCCGCAGGTGCACACCCTCAGTTTGGGAGCCGCTCGCCCCAGCGATTTTGATGAGCATTTAAACGTTTTGCCTTTGCTTGATCAAGCTGATGAAATTTTGCCGGACATTTTGGCGCGATTAGAAAATCAGGCGATCGCCACCCTCGGCGCAGACTGGGTCAAAACATGGAAAGTCGGTTTGCCAAGCCACGAAAAAACACCCGGCGGCATTAATATTCCAATGATTCTCTGGCTCAGAAATCTGGCGATCGCCTACGACATGACCGAGTATGCCCAAGCCCGCTACAACCTGATGGGCAACGGCGGCCACTGGTTCCCCGGCAAAAAAGCCGACAAACTCAACCGACACAACTTAACTAAAGTCTTATCTCAAAGCCCCAACCGCGACAAAATTCCACAATTACTCAAAGAAGCCCACGACATTCTCGGTGGCGCAGAAGTTAAACGTTTGTCTCAGAGTTGATGTTGGATTGTGTCAGTAATTACAGTTCAAAATATCAAAAAAATGTAGTTAAACACGATGAATTTAGTGAATATCAAAGAAATATCTTGAGAGGAAAATTTGATTTAAAAAAGCGCAATATCAGTCAAATCGATCCGAAATACTTAGATGAATCTTTATATAATGATTGTGTGTTTTTTGGAAATCTAATTGTTTACTTCTAGAAAAAAATGCAAGAATATTTTTAGTTTAAACAATCCAAAGTTCCTATTATGCAGTGGAAAATTTTAACGTTTAGTTTGGTTGCAGCAAGTCTAAGTCTGGGTGTTCAGGATGCGTCATTTGCTATTGAACCTAGGGAAAGTAATCGTATTGCTCTTGAAGTGAAATCAGATGACCTCAATGCGTTATTTGAGCAGGGGCTTTCTTTGCATGCTTTGGGAGAGTACGAAGCGGCGATCGCCAGTTTTGATCAAGCCCTCGAACTTCAGCCAGATTATTATCAAGCATGGTATAGGCGGGGTCTTGCTCTAAATAATTTAGGGAAATATGAAGCAGCGATCGCCAGTTATGATCAAGCTCTTGAGATACGGCCAGATTATCAACTCGCTTGGAATAACCGAGGCTATGCCTTAGATGATCTGGGGAGATACGAAGAGGCGATTGCCAGTTATGATCAAGCGCTTGAGATTTGGCCCGATGATTATGAAGCATTGAATAATCGAGGGTTTGCTTTAAATAATTTAGGGAAACATGAAGCGGCGATCGCTGATTACGACAAAGCCATTGAAATTCAGCCGAATTATCATCTTGCTTGGAATAACCGAGGCTATGCTTTAGATGATTTGGGGAGATATGAAGCGGCGATCGCTGATTATGACAAAGCCCTTGAAATTCAGCCAGATTATTATCTTGCATGGAATAATCGAGGTGTTTCTTTACGCAATTTAGGGAGATATGAAGCGGCGATCGCTGATTATAACAAAGCCCTTAAAATTCAGCCAGATTATTATCTTGCGTGGAATAACCGAGGCATTGCTTTGGATGATTTAGGGAGATATGAAGAGGCGATCGCTGATTATAACAAAGCCCTTGAAATTCAGCCAGACTATCATTTTGCATGGAATAATCGAGGTGTTTCTTTACGTAATTTAGGGAGATATGAAGAGGCGATCGCTGATTATGAAAAAGCCCTTGAAATCCAGCCGGATTATTATCTTGCATGGAATAATCGAGGCAATGCTTTACGTAATTTGGGGGAATATAACGGGGCAATCGTCAGTTATGATCAAGCCCTTAAAATTCAGCCTGATAGCTATGAAACATGGAACAGTCGAGGCAATGTTTTAGGTGATTTAGAAAGGTATGAATCGGCGATCGCCAGTTATGATAAAGCCATTGAAATTTGGCCTGATGATCATGAAGCGTGGAATAATCGAGGGTTTGCTTTAAATAATATAGGGGAACATGAAGCAGCGATTGTCAGTTATGACCAAGCCCTTGAGATACAGCCAGATTATTATCTTGCTTGGAATAACCGAGGCATTGCTTTGGCTGATTTAGGAAGAGAACAAGAAGCGATCGCCGATTATGATCAGACCATTGAGCTTCAGCCCGATTATTATTTTGCCTGGAATAACCGGGGCGTTGCTTTAAATAATATAGGGGAACAGGAAGCAGCGATCGCCAGTTATGATCAGGCCCTTGAAATTCAGCCAAACTATTATCAAGCATGGTTTAATCGAGGCAATATTTTAGATGATTTGGGGAGATATAAAGCGGCGATCGCTAGTTATGATCAGGCTATTGAGATTTGGCCCGATGACTCTGATTCATGGCACAACAGAGGCCTTTCTTTAGGTAGTTTAGGAGAATATGAAGCGGCGATCGCCAGTCATGACCAAGCCCTTGAAATTCAGCCAGATGCTTATCACCTCTGGTATGGCAGAGGTGTTACTTTGGATCATTTTGGCAAAAAAGAAGAGGCGATCGCCAGTTTTGATCAAGCCCTCGAGATTGACCCTAATAGATATATTGCTTGGACTAGTCGAGGCGAGACGTTAAGTGATTTAGGCAGATATGAAGCGGCGATCGCCAGTTATGACAAAGCCCTCGAGATTGACCCTGATTATCTAATTGCAAAATTGGCCCGTGAACAGGCACAGCGCAAACTTCAATCTCCTAACTTCTAAGGTATTCTATTACTAATTGAACATTAGCTTGGCGGAAAAATCTTTCATGGTTACCTGCCTCGCTTTAAAAAATCGGAGTATGTGCGATGTTGTGGAAATTTTTTGCGTTCGTTTTAATCGTAATGAGCCTAAATGCTTGTAATACAACACCGGTTGTTGAATCTGAAGCTAATAACGAAACTACTATCGAAGTCACATCAGACAATCCTGATACGTTGCTTGAAGAGGGTGTTGCTTTAAGTGAGTTAGGAAAAAATGAAGAGGCGATCGCCCGTTTTGATCAAGCCCTTAAGCTCAAGCCAGATTATTATCAAGCATGGCACAAGCGAGGTCTTGCTTTATCTAGTTTGGGGAGATATAAAGCGGCGATCGCCAGTTATGATCAAGCCCTTGAAATTGAACCTAATAAATACGAAATTTGGTATGCCCGAGGTAATGCTTTATTAAATTTTGGCAAACCTGAAGCGGCGATCGCCAGCTTTAACAAAGCCCTTGAAATTAAGCCTGATGACTACATCGTATTGACCAGCCGAGGCATGGCTTTGAATGACTTAGGGAGATATGAAGCGGCGATCGCCAATTTTGATCAAGCCCTTGAGATTCAGCCAGATTATCAAAATGCAAAAAAAGCCCGTGCATCAGCACAGCGTGAACTTTAGTCTCCCAACTTCGAAAAAAATTTACAGTCAGAATCCATTAAGAATGGGGCACGAGACAAGGCGATCGCCCACTCGATTACAGACACAGCAAATCTCCCCATTGCAGCTTGACGGCTCCAAAACGATCAGTAACCATGAGATGGCCTGATACCAGAGATAATTCAAGAATCTGAGCCGCGCATATATATTGGTCATTAGCGAAACCCTTAGCTCCCTATGCTGAACAAAAACAACATTTTTCTAGCCATGCTAGTCTTCATTCCCATTTCCCTTGCCGGGGAATACCTAGAATGGAGTCCAGTCACCATTTTCTGCACCGCCGCCCTTGGCATTATTCCCCTCGCCTCATTTATGGGGGAAGCCACCGAAGAAATTGCTGTCGTTGTCGGGCCAAACCTTGGCGGCCTGCTCAATGCAACCTTTGGTAACGCAACAGAATTAATCTTGGCCTACATTGCCCTCAAATCTGGCCTAGTCGAAGTCGTCAAAGCCACAATTACTGGCTCCATCATCAGTAACCTTTTGCTCGTCATGGGTTTTGCGATGCTGCTAGGCGGCTTGAAATTTAAAGAACAAGATTTCCCGCCCACAGCCGCGCGACTAAACGCCTCATCAATGAACCTTGCAGTCATTGCAATGCTCGTTCCTACCGCAGTGCAATACACCTCCACAGGCTTACCAGAGCAAACACTGCAAAACTTATCTGTTGCAGTAGCCATTATTTTGATTTTGGTTTACGGCTTAACCCTGCTCTTCTCGATGAAAACCCACTCTTATCTTTACGACGTAGGTGTCGCAGAAGTAACCGAAGAAGGGGAATCAGAAGAAGAAACGAAAGAAAAAGTAAATCTGTGGTTTTGGATGGGAGTCTTACTCGTAGTCACTTTAGCTGTAGCTGTAGAATCCGAGCTTTTGGTCGGTTCCCTCGAAGCCGCGACCGAAACACTGGGTCTCAGTCCGTTATTCACCGGTGTAATTTTATTACCCATTATTGGTAATGCCGCTGAGCACGCGACCGCTGTTACTGTTGCTCTTAAAGACAAAATGGATTTGTCCGTATCCGTCGCCATGGGTTCTAGCTTACAAATTGCCTTATTTGTTGCTCCAGTACTTGTGATTGCTGGTTGGATTATCGGTCAACCGATGGATCTAAACTTTAATCCTTTTGAATTGGTGGCTGTCGCTGTTGCTGTTTTAATTGCGAATTCTATTAGTTCTGACGGTAATTCCAATTGGCTTGAAGGAAGCTTATTGTTAGCAACCTATGCTGTTTTAGGAATTGCCTTTTTCTTCCATCCGGCAGTAGCTGGTATGGCTTAAGTAAAAATCTAAATAACCAAAAAGGTTTGAATTGCTTTTAAAAAAAGGCGAACTGCATGACAGTTTGCCTTTTTTATTGCCCACTAAATAAGCATTGGATCAAAGCTCAACAATGACAGGTGTATGATCACTTGGTTTTTCCCAACCACGCGGTTCAGTATCAATCCAGCACTTCGTTGCCTGTGCGTAAGCTTTTGGGGTGAGGTAGATGTGATCAATACGCCAGCCTCTGTTGCGATTAAAAGCCCGTGTCCGGTAATCCCACCAGCTAAATTGAGCTTCGTCTTGGTTTACTTTGCGGAAGACGTCGGCAAACTGACCTAACGCCAAAACTTCTCGTAGGGTTGCTTTTTCTGCTGAAGAATACATGATGTGATCTTCTTTTTTCGGTGCGTAGATATCGCGTTCTTCTAAAGCAATATTAAAATCACCACAGATTAAAATTTCTTGTCCTGCTTCTAGAAGAGTCTGTATATAAACTTTTAGAACTTCAAACCAACCAAGTTTGTATTCATATTTTTCGCTGCCGACGGCTGAACCGTTTGGTACGTAAAGGTTGATCACGCGCAAATTTCCGATGACGCCAGAAATCACGCGTTTTTGCTCGTCAAAGTCTTTGGCTGCAGCTGCCCCGACGATTGGTGTGAAGCCCATCGTTACGTCTGTGAGGGGTTCTTTGCTAAATAGGGAAACGCCATTGTAGGATTTTTGGCCTGAAACGTAGGTGTTGTAGCCCAACTCTTCGAAGGGTTGCCGAGGAAAATCTGGTTCAACAACTTTGGTTTCTTGAAGACAGAGAATATCTATTTTGTTCTTTTGCAGCCAATTAATAGCGTGTTCTTTGCGGGAGCGAACAGAATTAACGTTCCAAGTGGCGATTTGCATAAAATTTAGGGGAGAAGCGGAGAGTCTGTAATTTACCGCACTTCTTCTAAGTTTTTCCTGCTTTTTTTAACGGGCGATCGCCCATCACCTGTCCGTCACTTATATTATTCTGTTTATCCAGTATTTAACGAAAGAAAAGGCGATAGTTAAGAGCCGAGTCTCATCTCAAAATTTTCACAGCCCGTATAAGTTTGCAGATAATCAATGATGGCTCGCAGAAACAGAGTTGTACCAACCATTTCAAAAGACTCTTCAACAGCTGTCCCCAATGCATAACCGAGGCTCCAGCTATCATGAATCTCACTATATTGACCATTAAAAGCTTCTACACCTAAAGCTCCAATGAAGAAAATGGCTAAAGCACCAACCATCATAACTGTGGTTTTTCTAGGCAATCTTTTGAAAAAACGAAAGTAAATTAGAGCTAACAAACCGACAAAAATAGAACCGAACACAATCCAACCGTAATAGAGAAGGCCCGTTGTTTCACCGAGAAATTGAGAAGATAGCTTCTCACCAACTTTTTCATGTATTGTTGCCACCTCATCAACCGAGAACAGCAAAAATATACTCGCCAAACCTAGCCAATAATATTTGTATTTATCAACATGCCTTACTTTAATTATGTAAGTTAGAAAGAGAAAGAAAGCGCATAAAAATAGCAGAGCGGAAGAGAACCATGTCGGAATAGTAGAGTCTCCGCTAAGGTCAAAAAAATCAACAAATAAGATTGTAAAATTATTGCGAATGCCGCCCAAATGCCAATTTGCAAGAGCTACAACATGTATAAGTACTTGCAAAAATATCAAAACGAAGATACTGGAAATCATCCATTGAGGATCAAGCCGAATCGAAAACTCATTCTTCTGTATATTTCGATCAATATTTTCTAGCTTCATAATGAATTCACTCGAGATTGAGCTGATTTAAGATGTGGTCTGTAAAAGAAAGCGAAAGTATTGTTTCACTAAGTATCGAGTAGTAAAGCTTTAAGAAAGATAATTGTTGTAGCTCAAGATCGGTTCTGTATTGTCTTCTTTTTTCCGTACTTCAAACATCCTCCAGAAGAACGACATTCATTTAGTCAGATCTTAACCTTGGTTTAATATCTCGGTAAAATAACTCTATCTTTGGAGTAATTGCGTTTACTCGAAATTTTCACTGATGGTGATTTTGATATTTCTTTTGGTTGTCATTTGCAGAAACAAATCGCTGGGAATAATTTGTTCGACAGGGTAAAGTCCCTTTTGGGAAATACGATCGCCCAACAGTAATTCTGCAACCATCCCAACTCCCTGTCCGGCGGCGATCGCCGTATTGCCACTTATCATCTCGACAGCAACTGTCATCGCTTTACCAGCTTTTTTTCCTGTCACAATTGCCCGCATTGCCACTCCCACCCCAAAAAAACGATCCGTTATTTGGGTCATGCTGTAGCTGATTTTGGCCAAACTATGAATTACCCGCGTACTTTTGAGTAATCCAAACGGTAAAAAAGTCATCCCGCGAGTGAGCCGATTGTAAATATTGGGTACGGAGCCAAATTTGGTAATCACTGTTTCGACCGGAAAAGATTCCGCAAAAGTTGATGTCTCCGCCACGTCGAACCAATAAACTGTCGTCTTGCCGATAGGGGCAGCAAACTCGATTTTTTCTGGTTCCGAATAAGGCTGCTTCGTCACCCATTGTCCGTTTTCCCAAGTGGTGAAAGGTTCCGTTAACCCCAGAAATGTGGTGGTCATCACCGTTTCACCCGCACCACCAGAACCCGCGACAGCATAATATAGTTCAATTTTTTCCGGTTGGTCTAATTGCTCCACCCCAAGGCGCGCCATGCTGTTAGAAATGCCCGGGAAAACGCCTGCATTGCAAATTGCCGTGATACCTGCGGCTTCAGCACTTATTTTCAAATGTTTGATTTTTTCGTAGAGACAACGATGATCACTGACGTCAATATAATTTTTCTGCGCTGCAATGCAAGCCTGCAACACTCGGCCATCGCGACGATGGAATGGCCCCGCACAGTGAATGACTAAATCATGGGTGGCGATCGCCTGCCTCAAATCCTCATCATTAGCCAAATCCAACCTTAAAAAAGCAACCCGTTCAGACTCAAACTTTTCTCGTAACCAAGATCCAGAAACTATTTGCCGACGACCCGTTAACGTCACATCACCCAAACCATGGCCCAGCAAATCCATCGCAACACATTGGCCGACCTGACCCATACCACCCAAAATTAATATTTTTTGCCCCATCACCATGTCCCGAAATGCGCAAGTTTTGGTATCTTTAAGACATTAGCGCATCACACAATATCACCCCATATGTCCCCGAACGTCACAGTAGTTATTCCTACTGACATCTTGGATAACAGCAAAGCGATCAGCTTTCGACGCCAGATCGTCGAAGGAGCCCGTCAAGCATCCATGGTGCTCGTTGACTTCAGTAGCGTGACATTTATGGACAGCTCTGGCCTCGGTGCCCTTGTCTTAGCCCGCAAAGAAGTCCGCAACGCAGGCTCACAACTCTATCTATGTTCTCTCAACCATCAGCTCGAAATGTTGTTCGAATTGACGAGCATGGATCAGATTTTCGATATTTTTTCTGATCAGGAAGACTTTAGGCGTCAATATGTAGAGCATCTTTAAGCCAGTTATCGGTTTCTGAGAAATATCATGACTCAAATAAAGACCTTTCGGCCTACTGGAATTTTTGACAATATTAAAGTTCTAGAATTTAGGGACGACCTTATTCGTAGCCTCTCGCAAGAAAAAGTGAAGTCTGTCTTGATTGATTTTGAAGGCATTACCTTTATGGACAGTGCGGGTTTAGGCTCTCTCGTACTACTGCTTAAGACAGTACGTTCCCACAACGCAACGATGTATCTTTGCAATGTGAATCCGCAAATTCGGATGCTATTTGAGCTGACGAATATGGATCGTGTTTTTGAGATCTTTGGCACGCAGACTGACTTCATTGAGAGTCAATAATAATTTATTTCAGTGACGATAGATGGCGAAACTCGCTTGAAACCAGCCATTCGCTTGTGAGTTGTATTAAATTATTAAGTCTATAGCCTTATTTTTCCGCTGGATTTTATGACCTTTGACTCTGTCGTTCGCTATCTTAGTCGCTCTGCTCTCACGGAAGAATTTAACCAAAAGCTGATCAAACGCCGTGATTTAAAGTTGAGTGGTTTGCCACGGCTGCCAAAGGGTTTGGTGGCATCGGCTCTAGCTCAGGTACAAGCCAAAAATTTGCTGGTCGTTTGTGCCACGCTCGAAGAAGCGGGACGTTGGGCGGCTCAGTTGGAGTCGATGGGCTGGGGTCAGGTGCTTTTTTATCCGACTTCGGAAGCGTCTCCGTATGAGGCGTTTGATCCGGAATCGGAGATGATCTGGGGGCAAATGCAGACGCTGTCTGTGATTAGTCGTCAGGGCGCGGATGTTGGTAAAAAGATTGCTATTGTCGCGACAGAGAAGGCTTTGCAACCTCATTTGCCGCCACGGGATGTTTTTGCGGAGTATTGTCTATCGCTGGAAAAAGGGGCTGCGGTTGAAAGTAAAGGCATTGCTGCAACGCTCGAAAAGCTTGGCTATGAGCGGACGAGTTTGGTTGAGATGGAGGGGCAGTGGGGCCGACGGGGAGATATTGTTGATATTTTTCCGGTGTCATCGGAATTGCCTGTGCGGCTGGACTTTTTTGGGGATGAGCTGGAAAGTATTCGGGAGTTTGATCCGACAACGCAGCGATCGCTGGATAAGTTAGAGACTTTGAATTTAACGCCGACGAAATTTAGTCCATTAATTGGGCAGGCGATCGCCGATCCTGCTGAACTCAACCTGACGGAAGCAGAATTAGAGCAGTGGGGCGAAGGGAATTATCCAGAGGGGATGCAGCGTTTTCTCGGGTTGGCTTTTGAGCATGTTGCCTCAATTTTGGATTATTTGCCAGAGGATACGTTGGTTGCGGTCGATGAATTTGATCAGTGCCTAGCCCATGGCGATCGCACTTTTGAAACAATTGACGCCCAGTGGCAACTCATCAACGGCGAGCAAACGCTGCCAAAAATTCACCGCACAACGCAGGAATCTTTTGATTTATTGCAGGAAAAATTCCATCGGGTGAGCTTCTCAGAGCTGGATGATGTAACGGATAAAGCGATTAATCTATCCAGCCGTCCTCTGCCGATTACGCCCCACCAATTCGGCAAATTAGCAGAAATTTTGCGCGGTAAACGGGAAATTTACAGCACGATTACCCTCGATAAATACAATACTTGGCTCGTCTCGGCGCAACCATCGCGCTCGGTGTCTTTGCTTCAAGAACATGATTGTGCCGCCCAGTTTATTCCGAATCCAAAGGATTTTCCGGCCATTGAGAAACACCAAATTCAAGGCATGGCGATCGCCCTCAGATACAAAGGTCAGGCAGAACTAGAAGGCTTCATTTTACCGACATTCCGAATTGCCGTTGTTACTGATCGAGAATTTTTTGGGCAACATGCCTTAACTAGTTTTGGCTATATTAGAAAACGTCGTCGTGCCGCCTCAAAAACAGTCGATGTCAACAAATTACGTCCGGGTGATTATGTCGTTCACAAAAGCCACGGTGTTGGTCAGTTTCTTAAAATAGAAACCTTACAATCTCGCGAGTATTTAGTAATTAAATATGCTGATGGTATTCTCAGAATTCCAGCAGATTCGCTCGATACAATCTCCCGTTACCGTAAGACTGGAACAGGTCGGCCCGAACTGCATAGAATGGGCGGTAAGGCTTGGGAAAAGACAAAAAACAAAGTTAGAAAATCAGTCAAAAAATTAGCAGTAGATTTGCTGAAAATCTATGCGCAGCGGGCAGAAATGCAGGGTACAATTTATCCGCCAGATGCGCCATGGCAACAAGAATTAGAGGATTCTTTTCCTTACCAAGCAACACCTGACCAACTCAAGGCTGTACAAGACATTAAGCGAGATCTAGAAAGCGATCGCCCAATGGATCGATTGGTCTGTGGCGATGTCGGTTTTGGGAAAACTGAAGTCGCAATTCGAGCCATTTTCAAAGCTGTGACTAGTGCCCATAAGCAAGTCGCTTTATTAGCACCTACAACAATTCTGACCCAGCAGCATTACCACACACTCAAAGAACGATTTTCGCCTTATCCCGTTAATATTGGTTTACTCAATCGTTTTCGTACTGCTTCAGAACAAAAAGACATTTTAGAACGCCTAAATAATGGCGAACTTGATATCGTTGTGGGTACACAGAAGTTATTAGGAAAAGAAGTAAAGTTCAAAGATTTAGGGATGCTTGTTGTTGACGAAGAACAGCGCTTTGGGGTGAACCAAAAAGAAAAAATCAAGGCAATGAAATCGAAAGTTGATGTGTTAACTTTGTCGGCTACACCTATTCCGAGAACGTTATATATGTCGCTGTCTGGGATTCGGGAAATGAGCCTGATTACCACGCCGCCACCGTCCCGCCGCCCGATCCAAACCCATGTGGCTCGTTATCAACCGGAAGTAATCCGCACGGCTTTGCGCAACGAATTAGACCGAGGTGGACAGGTTTTTTATGTAGTTCCTCGCGTGGAAGGCATCGAAGAAATTGCAGGTCAACTGCGGGAAATGATTCCTTCAGCAAGGGTGGCGATCGCCCACGGCCAGATGAACGAATCCGAACTCGAATCAACCATGCTCACATTTAGTAATGGTGACGCAGATGTCCTGCTCTGTACAACGATTGTGGAGTCTGGCCTAGATATTCCGAGAGTGAATACGATTATCATCGAGGATTCTCAAAAATTCGGACTTTCCCAGCTTTATCAACTGCGGGGGCGGGTCGGGCGTTCCGGCATCCAAGCCCACGCGTGGTTACTCTATCCCAGCAAAAGCGAGCTTTCAGAAAAAGCGCGTAAACGGCTGCGGGCGTTGCAAGAATTTAGTCAGCTCGGTTCCGGTTATCAGTTGGCGATGCGCGATATGGAAATTCGTGGCGTAGGAAATCTCCTCGGCGCAGAACAATCTGGGCAAATGGAGGCGATCGGCTTTGAACTATATATGGAAATGCTGCAAGAATGTATCAGCGAAATTCGCGGTCAAGAAATCCCACAAGTGGATGATTGCCAAGTCGATTTGAGGCTCACCGCCTTTATTCCCAGCAACTACATCACTGATCCAGAGCAAAAACTGGATGCTTACCGGATGATTACTCAGTCTTCTTCCAAAGCTGAATTGTTACGCATCGCGTCGGGCTGGACAGAACGTTATGGCAAACTCCCGAATTCTGTGGAGCAACTGTTGCAAGTGATCGAGCTAAAAAGTATGGCGAAATCTTTGGGCTTTTCTCGGATCAAATTAGAGGGTAAGCAAAATATCTCGTTGGAAACGCCGATGGAAGAACCGGCTTGGAAACGTTTGGAAGAAAAGTTGCCAGTCCATCTCCACACTCGATTTGTGCATACACCGAAAAAAGTGACGGTACGGGGTTTAGGCGCGATGAAACCTCAGCAACAGCTTGATAGTTTGATTGAGTGGCTTGGCAGGATGCAGGGTGTTTTAGAGGAAACAACTGTTTAGCAAGAAGCAGGCTTACAAAGATGAGTTGCTCATTTCATCAAAACTGAGCATTGCCATCATTTATTTCCGGCGATCGCCCTACTCCTGATTTTCAAAAAACGAACCCTGATTTACGACTGCCGTGGCACAGAGAAGATAGGGTAAATTGAGGAGCAAAGTAATAACGAGCAACACTCAAAGAGATTGCAAACGGAGGGGTGAACGCCAATGGCAGAATCTAATCGAGAGGAAAACGGCGATCGCCTTGATGAGCTAGACCTGTTGCGCAATGCACTGGGGGCAAATAATCCACCACAATCAGACAACCAAAACACAGCCAGACTAGACGAACTAGAATCTCAAATGCACGGGATGCGAGAGGAGATACGCGCTCAAGGCAATGAAGTGCAGAGTATTCTCAATCAAAAAATTGACGAAATTTTACAGGCTTTACAGATTAGTCAATTCCAGTCGGCAGATTCTAGCCCCATTACAACCACATCACCAATTCGGCGATCGCCAGATCTCACTCCCACAACTGCCACCAACTCACAAGCGGATTCCCCGATTACGCCTCAAGTCTCACCACTTGTGACGACGCCAAGTCCTGCTCCAACAGCGATTGAAACAGATTTATCCGAGACAAACGAGCAGACTATCGATAATTTCACCGATACAATCAACGCAATTTTAGCGCAAGAAAACAACGCGACATCAGCAGATTCTCCCCCGCCTTCTGCTGCGGTAACTTTCGAGTCATCACCTTCACCAACTCCGTCACCTGCGCCAATCAGCGAGATTTTGACGCAAGAAAATAAGGCAATTCTCAAGAATTTCGCGCCGCCTACTACTCCGACGATAAATGTAGCGTCTTCACCGGCGCCAACTCCGTCTACTGCACCAGCGCCTCAAAACTTGCCCACAGCATTACCGAATATTTCTCCACCGCAAGCTCGCTCAACCAGCAGTAACTTGTCAGTAATCGCGGAAGATGAAGCGGCACGAATGGATAGTTTGCGGGATGTGCTGCATGATGACGATGTGATGCAATTGCGTCAGGTTAACGAAAAATTAGATTACAAACTGCGGCAGGTAGAGGAATATCTCGCCACCTCGCAACAGCCGATGCAGGATTTGTTGCCTTTGATGACTGAATTGGTGCAGTTAAAAATTAGGGAAGCGAAATCGACTGAGGCGATCGCCCTTCCGACAAAACGTCGAGGAACTCCTTGGTGGGCTATTTTTTCTTTTTTACTGCTGCTGATTCTGGTGCCTCTGGGTTTGTACGGATACTGGCTACGGCGAGAATATTTGTTGGAACGGGATATGGCGATCGCCCTAACTGCAACCCCAGAGCTAGCGTTGTACCGTTTGGGCGCTGATGTGCAAGGAAATGAGCTGTATTTAACGGGCAAGCTACCGAATGAAACTTTAAAGAATCGCGCTACGGCGATCGCCGCCAACACGTTACCCAACCTCGAACTGAATAACAATATCGTGGTGCTTGATCCTTCGTTGCGGAATGATGAAATCAAGAAAATTCTGGACTCATTTAATGCGGTGAATGGCATTCAAGTGACATCTGAACTCGACGGCGATCGCCTCACCCTCAGCGGCACAGTCCTCCAAGAAGACGATATTTTCGTTGTAATTCAAGCCCTAGAACAAATTAGCGGCATCAACCAAATCACCAATAATATCCGCGTTCAGAGCCAGCCCGTGGGAGTGCGTCTTTACTTTGATCAAAATTCTGCGTCCATCAAACCCGACGATTTCG
>JBARRZ010000210.1:0-7342 GCA_049644465.1 Limnothrix sp. | reverse complement strand
CTAAAGACCCCCTCAACCTTGGCACACCTTTTGATAGTTTGTCGCCAGAAATTTACGGGTCAATTCATACCAACTTGCAACTCACCTCACAGCAGTTGAGAGATGACCTCTTCACTTGTAAAACCAGCGGTGAGAGCCAAGTGATCGCGGCAGGAGAATGTGTGTGGATCGATGTGGCGGCACTGAGTCAAAAAGGCGATCGCACCTATGAACGTTTTGGCTTTGAGACCTCTGCTTCTGCCCTTTCTGCTGGGGCACAGATCGACCTCGGTGAGCAATGGTATCTGGCTTTAGCTGCTGGCGCTAGCGTTTATGAAACGGCTTCATCGACCCAGCCTGCTCTTGTGAATGGTTCTTCTAACGAAGCGGGTATTGCGTTGAAGAAATCTTTTGGTTCAACCAATATTGGCTTGGGGATTGTCGGCGGCTCCGGCGAATTTGATGCAGAAAGATTTAGTCTCTTTCCCTTCGGCGATCGCGTGACGAGTGAGCAAGATGCTTCTTTCTTCGGTTCTTGGCTCCGGGTTTCCCACGATATTGACGCTGGCGGTGGTTGGTACTTCCGACCTATGCTTGATTTTGGTTCGACAAGAGTGAAGACCCAGGGCTTTGAAGAAACAGGCGCGGGCGCATTAAATTTGATCGTTGATGATAGTAGCCAAGCCTATGTCACCTTGAAGCCTGCCATTGAATTTGGTGGTGAATTTAAAGATGATAATCTCATTATTCGCCCCAGTGTTTACTTGGGTTACACGCAATTTTTGACTAACCCAAATCCTGCTACTTCGGCGAGATTAGCTGGCGCACCGAATGTCGAGTCCTTTGAAGTCACTAGCCAAGGCGATCGCCATATTTTTGATGCGGCGGCGAATGTCGAGGTTTCATTCCTCAATGGTTTATCGATGAAGCTTGGTTATTGGGGTCAGTTCTCTCGCAATACTACAGTCCATGGTGCTGACTTCAAGTTGAACTTCTCTTTTTAAGCGAAGAGAAATGAAGGGGGCGATCGCCTGTAAAGGATTCCCCTCGCTTTCTATTATTGTGAGTGCATCTTTAAGGCCACGATATCTTTTATCTTGGGGCTTACGGGATAATGGGTATAGAGATCGCTAGGGGCAAGTTAGATGGTCACATCCCTCAATATTAATGATGCTCTTTTGCAGGAAGCTCTAGAGCTAGACAAGCAGATGACATTAGATACTCTGGTGGAAAAGGCTCTAGAAGAATATATTCAACGGCGCAAACGTTTAAAAGTAATTGAGCTATTTGGCATGATTGAATACGATGCCAACTATGACTACAAAACTCAGCGACAACAAGCATGAACGTTATCGTTGACACATCGGTTTGGTCATTGGCTCTACGCCGAAAGTCACCACCGATTGATTCTCCAATGATCACTGCCTTACAAGGCTTGATTGTGGAGGATCGAGTGATGATGCTTGGGGCGATACGTCAGGAGATTCTTTCTGGTATTAAAAGTCCTGAGCAATTTCATCAACTCAAAAATTATCTACAAGGGTTTACTGATCTGAAGTTGGATTCTGATGATTATGAACTTGCGGCTGATTTTTTTAATCAATGTCGCCGTAGCGGAATTCAAGGCTCAAATACTGACTTTTTGATTTGTGCCGTTGTCCATCGTCGTAGTTACCAGATTTTGACAGAGGATGGAGATTTCAAAAACTTTCAGAACTATATTCCCGTTAACTTATTCAAAGTCAATTAATCTGACATCGCTCGACGGACATTTTCTAAGCCTTGGCGATAGGCTTTTGTATCGGGATGTTCAGACCCTAATTTCTTTTCTGCAATTTCAACGGCTCGCCTGTAGAGAGGTTCCGCTGACCCATTATTCCCTTGGGATTCGTACAACGCCGCAAGGTTATTGAGACTGGATGCCACATCGGGATGGTCTGAGCCTAACTGTTTTTCCCGAATCGAGAGCGATCGCCTGAGGAGAGGTTCGGCTTCCGCATATTTCCCTTGAAAATCGTACAACGCCGCAAGGTTATTGAGACTGGCGGCAAACTGAGGGTGTTCTTCACCTAACTGTTTTTCCATAATCGAGAGTGATCGCTGGTAGATGAGTTCCGCTTCCGCATATCTCCCTTGGAAACGATATAACTCAACAATGCTATTAAAATTGATAATGGTTTGAGGGTGGTCTGTACCCAACTGTTTTTCTCGAATCGATAGTGCACGCTTGAAGAGGGGCTCAGCTTCACCATAATTTCCTTGAAAATAGTACGACACAGCAAGATTATTGAGACTTTGAGCAACATCTGGATGTTCTGTACCCAACTGTTTTTCTCGAATCGATAGTGCACGCTTGAAGAGGGGCTCGGCTGCGTCGTATTTTCCTTGATCATTGTATAACGCAGCAAGATTGTTGATGATTTGAGCAACATCAGGATGATCTGCCCCTGACTGTTTTTCTCGAATCGATAGAGCTTGCTTGTAGAGTGGTTCTGCTTCGTCGTATTTTCGTTGGGCATAGCACAACAGCCCAAGATTATTCATATTTTGAGCTACACGAGGATGGTCTGCTCTTAGGTGTTTTTCCAAAATCGAGAGGGCACGCCTGTAAATAGGTTTTGCTTTATCGTATTTTTCTTGGGCATAATACAACAATCCAAGATTATTGAGATTGGTAGCAACATAAAGATGATCAACTCCTAATTGTTTTTCCCAAATCAGAAGTGATCGCATGTAGAGAGGTTCAGCATCATCATATTTCCCTTGGAGACGGTATAACTCAGCAAGGTTATTAAGGCTAGTAGCTACATTAGGGTGATCTGCTCCTAAGTGTTTTT
This sequence comes from Limnothrix sp., assembly GCA_049644465.1. Lineage (GTDB taxonomy): Bacteria > Cyanobacteriota > Cyanobacteriia > Cyanobacteriales > MRBY01 > MRBY01. The sequence continues at coordinate 4,526 of JBARRZ010000210.1, read as the reverse complement.
CACAAATATCTTTGCCTAAGACACACCAATATTGAGCTAAATTGTATATTCCTTTACCTAGATAAAATGCTGCTAAACCACGGTAGGGCAAATATAAATCGGCTTCCCCTAGCCAATGATTTAACTTGTTGGCAACTTCAGCTAGATGGGGAATAGAAGGCTCCCATTCAGTAATTTGTGTTTTTGTTGAGACCTCGCTAATTTGTTCTGCAAACTGTACTAACGCCCTACAAACCGTTTGCCTTTGACTGTCCGTCGGTTCCTGCTGCTGAAAATACTCCCGAATTAAAGAATGTAACTCATAGCTTTTTTCGGCAGTACGCTTCAAGAGATTTAACTTCACTAGTTCCTTGCGTGCATTCTTTAACGCTCTTTTCTCAAATATCTCTGTCTCTTCCACCAACTTCCAAGGGATCGACGCAGCAGCAAACAAACTCAATAACCGTGCCAACTCCTGCGCTGTTTCCGATAATCGATTCCAACTCAGCCCAAACGCCGCCACAACCTCCCGCGTCGCCGTCATCTCTGGATATTTCGTCTGAAAAAGCTCTGCCCCTAGCCGCACTTCCCCTAACTCTTCGAGCAGTTCCCCAAGGCTCAGATCCTCATCTTCTGCCAGATACCGCCCCATAATCTCGATCGCCAACGGCAAACAACCCAACCATTCACAGAGCTTTTCTGCCGTTTCTTTTTCTTGGGTGACTCGCCCATCCGTCACATATTCAGTCAATAGCGCCATTGCATCAGGCAGGGATAGTACATCCAGATCGAGCCTCTGGACTGGCGAACCCAGCTTTTGTCTGGTGGTTAGCAGAACCTTAAACCGTGGTTCTATCGGTGGAAGATAGGGCTTGATTTTGTCATAGTCCACCACATCATCGAAAACAATCAGTGCCTCACCCTGCCGCCAATTTCGGTAACAAAAATCCACCTGAGTTTGCAGTTCCCCATCTGGTATCACCGCCGCTAAATCCAAATACGATCGCCCATATTCCACAATTTGTAGACCGACATTCTGCGCTCTGACCTCCACCCAACAGATCCCCGCCGGATATTTGTCTTTTTTGTTACTCCCTAGCGCATATTGCAAAGCCAACTCACTCTTGCCGATGCCACCCATCCCAGTCAGAGCCGAGATTGCCACAGCAGTGCCTTGTTCGAGACTGTCCTCTAGTTCCGCAAGCTTGTCTCCGCGCCCAACGAACTTATCGCCAGCACCACGCGTTTTCAGATTAGTCAGTAATGGTTTTTGTTCAACCGGATCATCCGGCGGCTCTACTTTTTTACGCGTTCAACAATCTCTCTACCCAAATGGCGGAAACGAGGAAATGACCCCTTTTAACTTTGCCGCAGCATTTGGAGCTGGCTCATTCAACTTATCGAGGATCTGCTGAAGTAATGCCAAAATATCTGGTGGTGCTTGCGTTGGAGAATTGACGACGATTTGCCCTTCATTTTCAACAATCTCAGCGATGATCGTTTCTGCTTCTTCCTCGCTGACAGAAATATCATGAGACATCTCAACAATCAGCTCCCATTTTTCCTGCTCAAAATCTCGAATTTTTTCCCGTAAATCATCAATTTGCTGCTTAATTCTTGTTTCTTCTTCAGGGGCGATTGTCACCAAAGTATTCCTCTTCCCTGCGAGTTGAGCTTTAAGGCGATCAATACTTTTATCTAAATTTTCTAATTCGTTTGCAGACATTGGAGCATAAGCCGATTACTAGCATTTCCCTAAGTGTAAAACAGAATCCAGAAGGCGAGGACGATCAAAAGTTGTTCGATAATAAAGATGACAACCTTAACCAAGACAGATACCGAAGGGCGATAAAACCAAAAGTCATTCAGGAAATCCCACCAGCCTGATTGAAGCGTGGTGATGTCGAACTTATCCAGCAAGCTCTGCATCTATGTCTTTTAAATCTCGCCTAAAGCCACTAAGCAAACTGAAAATTCCGGCGATCGCCTGCATCTCATTTTTCAGTCTCGCGGTCGGCGCATTGTATATCGATGGGGCGCGTAGCGAAATTCAGCAGGCAAATTTTGCCATTGTTTACGGTAACCAAGTTCAGCCCGACGGTGTACCCTCCCCAAGATTGCAAGCCCGTTTGGATAAAGCCCTCCAATTATTTGAAACCGGACAAGTGGCGAATGTGCTCGTGAGTGGTGGCGTGGGCAAAGAAGGGCATGACGAAGCGGTGGTGATGGCGCAATATTTGCAAGATGCAGGGGTTCCCAAAAATCGGCTTGTGGTTGATTCCCAAGGGAATAATAGTCATCTCACAGCGGTGAATTCGGCGGAATTACTCGGCACTGAAAAGTCGGTCATTGCGGTGTCTCAGCTTTTCCATCTTTCCCGCGCCAAACTCTCATTGCGTAACGCGGGTTTTGAATCGGTGGGTTCTGCCTATCCGATGTTTGTCGAGGGTCGTGATATTTATTCAACGTTTCGTGAAATCCCTGCATGGCTGAAATATTGGGTGAGTCAAAGTTAGGCGATCGCCGCCATTTCCTGAAGCAAAACAGACTCGCTTACAATAGCAAACAGAGAAAAAACGCCCCTCCCAAAATTACTTTGTTTGAAAACGAACGTCTGCTTTTCGAGCCTGTCACCCCAACACAAAACGCGATCCCCCTTGTCTTTGCTTTCCCAAATACCTACACCGTCGGCATTACAAGCTTGGGCTATCAATTAGTGTGGGCAAAATTCAGCCAGCGTGCAGACATCGATGTGCGGCGTTTGTTCACCGATCTCGCAGAGAAAATCCCCGCAAATCCCGAAATTGTCGGCTTCTCTTTTTCGTGGGAGCTGGACTACACCAATTTATTTTCGCTGTTGGAACAACTAAAAATTCCGCTCCGGGCATCAGAACGCAATGATGATCACCCGCTGATTTTTGGGGGCGGCTCCGTACTCAGTGCCAATCCCGAACCCTATGCTGATTTTTTCGATGTGATTCTCCTCGGTGACGGGGAAAATTTGCTGGATGATTTTATTGATCGATACAAAGAAGTGCGGGGGCAAAATCGTGCCGAAAAATTGCGTCACCTGTCTCAAACAGAAGGGATTTATATTCCGAGTTTGTACGAAGTGAGCTATGAATCTCTGACCGGGGCGATCGCCGCCATTACCCCCAGATTTCCCGAAGTTCCCGCCGCTGTCCATAAGCAAACCTATCGCGGTAATACCCTCTCCGCCTCGACCGTTGTCACCGAAAAAGCCGCATGGGAAAATATCTACATGGTGGAAGTGGTGCGCAGTTGCCCGGAGATGTGCCGCTTTTGCCTCGCCAGTTATGTGACTCTGCCTTTCCGTACTGCCAACCTCGAAAAATCGCTGATTCCCGCCATCGAACGGGGTCTCAAAGTAACGAATCGCCTCGGACTTTTGGGGGCATCGGTGACCCAGCATCCCGAATTTGAAGCGTTGCTCGATTATTTATCTCAGCCGAAATATGCCGATGTGCGCCTAAGTATTGCCTCGGTGCGGACGAATACGGTGACTGAAAAACTCGCCAAAACCCTCGCTGCACGGGACACCCGATCCATCACGATCGCCGTGGAAAGTGGATCTGAAAAATTGCGCGAAATTGTTAATAAAAAACTCACCAACGACGAAATTATTACGGCTGCGGTGAATGCAAAGGCGGGTGGCTTGAAGGCGATTAAATTCTATGGCATGGTCGGGATTCCCGGCGAAGAAGCCGCTGATGTAGACGAGACGATCGCCATGATGTTGGCAGTGCGCAAAGCCGCTCCCGGACTGAGGTTGACCCTTGGGTGCAGCACGTTTGTCCCGAAAGCCCACACGCCGTTTCAGTGGTTTGGGATTAATCCCGCCGCGAAAAAACGGTTGCAGTTACTCCAGAAAAAGTTGCGATCGCAGGGCATGGAATTTCGACCGGAAAGTTACAGTTGGTCAGTGATTCAGGGATTGTTATCAAGGGGCGATCGCCGCCTCTCCCATTTGCTAGAACTCACCCGCGATTATGGCGATACGCTGGGCAGTTATAAACGCGCTTTTAAAGAGTTAAAAGGTACAATTCCGTCTCTAAATTTTTATGCCCATCAAAATTGGGATACCGCGCAAATCTTGCCATGGCAACATCTCAACACCGCAATTCCGAAACAGACGATTATTAAACATCTCGACGAAGCGAACGTAAGTTTGTCAGTTTAGCTAGTTATTTTTTACGCAAAATTCTAGGCAAAAAGATCGGCGATCGCCTGCTTTACATCATCTTGTTTCACGAGATGTTCACCAATGAGCACTGCTTTTACGCCAGCTTCTCGCACAAACATCAAATCGGTGGGCGTATCAATTCCCGACTCGCTGACCACCCGAATACCGTTTGCTTTGAAGGCGTCGTTGTAGGTTTCCATTAAGATCGTGGTGGTGTCGATATCCACCGAGAAATCTTCGAGATTGCGGTTGTTGATGCCGACGAGACTGACCCCTTCAATCTTGATCACGCGGTCTAATTCTTCCGCCGTATGGACTTCTACGAGGGCGACCATATGGAGGC
>JBARRZ010000209.1:0-12095 GCA_049644465.1 Limnothrix sp. | reverse complement strand
ATTCTATCTGTGCAGGTGCACCCCTCGGTGAAATTTTTACGCCGAAAATTGGTGAGATTTTGCCCTGTTTAAAACAGTTTTTGAGCGAGAATTATTCAGTAAAAAAAGAAGTCGAACATCTCCCATTTACGGGCGGTTATCTCGGTTGGCTGGGCTATGATTTGGCGTGGGAAATCGAAAATCTACCGACAAAAAATCCTGATACACTACCGTTTTCCGTAGCCTATTGGTACAAACCCGACTCATTTGCTGTGCTCGATCATCACGAGCAAATTTTGTGGTTAGCCGCCTCAAATCCCGAAGATTTAGATCAGCTAGAAATCAATTTACAACAACAGCCCATACCGCCAATAAACAAAGCCCAAGAACAGAATTTTCCTTTAGCTTTTATCAGCGATCGCCAAGCCTATACGGAGTCCGTCCGCCAAGCGAAACAATATATTCACGCCGGGGATATTTTCCAGACAAATTTATCGCTACGTTTCCAAACTAAAACCGCTGCTGATGGCTGGTCAATTTATCAAAAACTTCACAAAATCAATCCTTCACCCTTCGCTAGTTATTGGCGATCGCCGTGGGGTGAAGTGATTAGTTGTTCCCCAGAACGCTTAGTGAAAAAAAGCGGTATTATTGCCGAAACCCGTCCCATCGGCGGCACAAGACCCAGAGGCAAAACCCCCGCTGAAGATGCAGCTTTTGGGGCAGAACTTTTGAGCAATACGAAAGAACGCGCCGAACACACAATGCTTGTGGATTTGGAGCGTAACGATTTAGGTCGTGCCTGCACTTGGGGAACGGTGGAAGTCGATGAGCAATTTGTCCTTGAACATTACAGCCATGTGATCCATTTAGTGAGTAATGTTAAAGGTTTATTAGATTCCAAAAATGATGAAGTAGATCTGATTGCTAGTATGTTTCCCGGTGGCACAATTACGGGTTGTCCAAAAGTGCGCTGCATGGAAATTATCGAGGAATTAGAACCCATTAGACGGAGCTTATTTTATGGTTCTTGTGGTTATCTCGATCAGCGCGGCGAATTAGATTTAAATATTTTAATTCGCACCCTTTTGCTTGTGCCCAACAATTCGGAATTTAGCGATGTTTATGGACAAGTAGGAGCCGGGATTGTCGCTGATAGCGATCCAGATCGGGAATGGGAAGAATCTCTGCAAAAAGCAAAAGCGCAATTGCAAGCCCTGATGACTTAAAGATCAAGAGCGGGCAGTTCTTCGTGAAGTAACAACACGGCGCAATTGGGAAGGAAGAGTCAGCGGGTTTGAGCTGGGGACGACGACCGTCATTAAAAGGTAAAAGAAGATGAGTTGTTCCATTGTTTTTATGTTTTGTATTGAGATTATTGCTCGAATCTCTCGACTCAGATTTACGTGAATTTAAAACGCTAGTAATTCTTCGCCTAACGTGGGATGAATACCGATGGTTGCGTCCAATTCTTGCTTCGTTAATCCTTTGCGTAGGGCAACGGTCAAGCACTGAACCATATCAGCGGCACTATCGCCAACGACGTGCACACCAACTATTTGTTGCGATGCTTTCGCGACGACGATTTTGATTAATGCTTTCGTTTCAGAGTTTGTGAGACCGAGACTTAAGGGTTGCAAAGTGCTGCTATAGACTTCAATTGCGCCTTTGTAGCGTTCTTTGGCGGCGGCTTCTGTGAGTCCAACGGTGGCGGCTTCGGGGTGGGTGAAAACGGCTGAGGGGATCCAATCGTAATCAACTTTGCGGCGATCGCCATTAAACACCGTATCTACAAATGCCTCTGCCTCTGCCTTCGCGACAGGGGTCAGCTGCAACCGATTGGTGCAGTCTCCCACGGCGTAAATATTGGCTTGGGAAGTTTGGCTGTAATCATCCACGGCGATCGCCCCGTCTTTCGTTTTGACCCCAACCGCATCTAAATTAAGGTTTGCCAAATTTGGCGTGCGGCCAATGGCGAGAAGAACTGTATCCACCGTTAATTCTTGGTTGCAATTTCCCGTGACTGATAATTTCAAACCCGCTTTAGTGGCCTGAATCTCCTTTGCTTTTGTTTCACCAAGGAACGTGACACCGGCTTGCTCTAAATGAGTATGAACACGGCGGCGGAAATCCTCATCAAAGTCGGAAAGCACCAGCGCACTAGAATCCATCAAGGTCACTTCACTACCCAAACTGGACATCATCGCCGCAAATTCCACGCCGATATAGCCGCCGCCCACAATGGCGAGACGCGCCGGGATTTCTTTGAGCTGAAACATGCCTCGCGAGGTGATCGCTAGCTCAACGCCTTCGATATCTAATGTGTTGGGTTGACCGCCGACGGCGATTAAAATTTTGTCCGCACTAATCTGGCGATCGCCCACCTTAATTAAATGTGGCTCGACAAAGTGTGCTTCGCCTCGAAAAACTTCAACATCCGACTTTGCCAGCTTGTCCGAAAAAGTTTCGTTGAGACCCTGAATATAGTCGTGCATCATGTCCCGAAATTTAGGCCAGTCAAACTGACGATGCTCTGGTGACTGCCAGCCATAATCTGCCGCAAGCTCTGCCTGCCGTGCAAAATCCGCTGCATAAACCATCAATTTTTTCGGAACACAGCCACGATTTACACAAGTGCCGCCCAATTTTGACGATTCGGCGATCGCCACCTTTACCCCATCTTTGGCCGCCTTCGTTGCCGCCGAAAGGCCCCCAGAACCCGCCCCAATCACAAAAAGATCATAATCGTACTGAGAATGACTCATAAACTTCCACCTAAAAACAGCTCAAATGTTCAACAATAAATGCACTGCCTTTAGAAGTTCATAGCCAAGCAACCACATCAAAATTGCCCACATCAACCAAAGCAAACACTGTTAAATACAGTACTGCGCAGAAACCGTAACGCACTCTGTCAGAAGGCATGGCTACAAATCAGCCCTAAGCAAAATCACCAAATTACCGTTTTAGCCTAAGGACATTAGACAGCATTAATTCTGAATTCGTCACATAATGGATGCTGAAATTTCTTTTGATCAATTCTGATCAGTACCAATATGTCAGCCGGATCCAAACGCTCAATCTATGCCGCAATGGCAGCCAATATGGCGATCGGCGTTGCCAAATTTATTGGTGCAAGTATCAGTGGTAGCTCGGCAATGTTATCCGAAGGCATTCATTCCGTTGTTGACTCAGTGAACGAAATTTTGCTGCTGTACGGTCTACAACAAGGCGAAAAAGAACCAGACGAAGAGCATCCGCTTGGCTATAGTGCCGAAATTTATTTTTGGTCTCTCCTTGTCGCAGTACTGATTTTTGCCTTAGGCGGCGGCATTTCCATCTACGAAGGCGTCGATGTTTTTCTGAACCCAGTTGAACCGAGTAGCGACGAACTTTTGACCTATTGCATTCTCGGTGCTGCAGCCATATTTGAGGGGGCAGCTCTATTTATTTCCATTCGTGAGTTTAATAAAAGTCGTGTCCAAGAAGGCATCACATTTTGGCGAGCTTTACGCCGTAGTAAAGACCCCTCTACTTTTGTCGTCATTTTTGAAGATGCGGCAGCATTACTTGGTCTTGCTGTTGCAGCACTCGGTGTGTTTTTAAGTCATCTGACTGGCCGGGTTTTTTACGATGGTTTAGCATCAATCATCATCGGCGTTATTTTGACAGTTGTGGCTGTCATTCTGGTCACTGAAACTAAAGGTTTATTATTAGGAGAAAGTGCTTTTCCTGAAGTGCGAGAGAGCATTAGAAATATTGTAACTGGCGATGAAGCCGTTACAAAAATGGAAGCGCCAATTACGTTGCACCTCGGCCCCAGTGATATTTTATTAGCGCTCAACATTGAATTTAAAGATGAGTTGGCATCGGATCAAATTGAGGCAGCAATTCGGCGGATTGAAGCGGCTATTCGCGCATCTCATGAAGAGGTTCAGCGGATTTTTATTGAAGCACGGTCTATTACTGCGGAGAGTCAAGATTCGCGTTAGTTTTTGCACTAACATCTGCACAGTAATAAACGTCACTGTAGTAGCCTTTTTCGCTATTTTTACCGCTAAGTTTGCATCCCTTAATGGTCAATTTTTCGAAAAAGTTAATCGTCCAAAGCTGGATGGTTTCTGAATTGTTCAAATTTCTTTTCGATAGAAGTGCTTCAATATTTTGCTCGTAAAGCTTGGGTTGATCACGAGTTGGAATAAAGGCAAATGAAAGGGGTTGTGGGCTGGACTGACGATATTTTTCCCAGGCGATCGCCATCATTTCACCAATCTGGACAGTGCTTTTATAGGGAGTCAGAATAAGTGCGGGTTGGGGATTCTGCTGAATTCGTGCGAGGACAGCTTCGGGATCGTAAGGTTTTTGGTAAGCCCAGTTTTGAACCACAACTATGCTACCCAGTAAACTGATTGTGAGGATCAAGGCGATCGCCTGCGAACCAGATTTTGAGAAGGGCCGAAATAGTTTTTGGAACCCGAAGAAAGTCACATTTTCTTGTTGCCAAAATGCACTGAGACCAAGGGCTAGTAATAAAATCACTGCCGGAAAATAGGTAAAACTATAGCGCGCCTCACGAGTAATATCAATGCCAAATCCAAACGTGAGCACCATAAATAATCCCCACACCGAGAACACAAATCGCGATAGGAAAAAAATATAGGGCTGATAACTTAGGTTTTGGATTTGAATTTTGATGCCCCGCCGCCAAAAAATAACGAGGCGTATCGCAACCACAACCATAATTAAGCTCGAAATAATCGCAATCGGTAGCGAATCGGCCTGAATAGGGAGCAAAATTATCATCGTTATCAGGATGTTCACAAGCTGAAAACTGGGGCGAATCCAGTCAAACCAATCTGTTCGATCTAACCGAATCCAGTCTGTCATCGTGCTGCCGTAACTGTCTGGCAAAACTTGTAATTTCCAAACCAAGCCAAAAATTCCGAGACCCAAAACCACCAAACCAAAGCGAAACCAGTGGGTGTTTGGACGTGAATATTGATGTTGTCTGACTAACCAAATTAGGGCGATCGCCTGCCCCATTATTGTTAGTAAAAAGAAATAATGAATTAGTAGGCCGACGCAGTTAAAAACAAGCCAGCTGATGACAAACCGATAAGACAATTGTCTTTTTTTAATTAATAACTGAATCGCATAAAAACAAAAAAAGAATGAGGCGATCGCCCACAAAATGATCAGCGAATAGTGCCGCGCTTCCTGAGACAGATAAACCGCGAACGGAGAAACTGCCATCAAAGCCGCTGCCAACTGCGCAATAATCTCCGACGAAAAAGCCCACTTTGCGACCCAATATATTCCGAAAATGCCCAGTATCCCGAAAATCACTGACGGCGATCGCACCCCAAAAATCGAGACATAACCTCCCTCATCCAGCGGCAAAAATCGTTGCCAAACATTCATCCCCATAAAATACAAAGGCGGATGATTATTCTGACTAATCAGCAATTCTGCCACTTGACCCAACCCATTCACTGGATCACCTTTGAGCGGCGCTAACAAACTATCTGCCGTTAAAATTTCACCAATCGGAATACTGCTGTAATCATCACCACGACTGTAAAGTATCGTCGCAAACTCATCCGTCCAAGGCGGCTTTTTACCAAGCTTGATTACCCGTAAAATCGTGCCAACAAGACCCCACAACAGCGTCAAAGCTACAGCAAAATAGTCGTCGTCACCGTCTTTTTTGTTAGCAACCACCCAAAGTTCCGACCCTCATTACAGCTCAGCAAAACCAATTATAAAAACAGGCGATCGCCAACCCTTTCCCAAAAACGAAAATATTCTGTTTATCATCATCCTCGTGGCAAAAACCCAAGCGAGTAAGGAATAATAAGTAAAGAAATGTAAAACACTCTCATCAAAGGACAGACGCAACATGCGCGTAATCTTAATGACGGGCAAAGGGGGCGTCGGTAAAACATCAGTCGCAGCAGCCACTGGTCTCCGATGTGCCGAGCTTGGCTACAAAACCCTCGTACTCAGTACCGACCCAGCCCATTCCCTCGCCGATAGTTTTGATATCGATTTAGGCCACGATCCCGTTGAAGTAAAGCCCAATCTCTGGGGTGCAGAATTAGATGCACTCAGGGAACTAGAAGGCAACTGGGGCGCAGTTAAACGCTACATTACCGAAGTGCTGCAAGCGCGGGGTCTAGACGGTGTGCAAGCAGAAGAGTTGGCCATTCTCCCCGGTATGGACGAGATTTTTGGCTTAGTGCGCATGAAGCGTCACTACGACGAAGGCACATACGATGTTTTGATCATTGACTCTGCCCCCACTGGAACAGCCTTACGGTTACTCAGTTTGCCGGAAGTGGGCGGCTGGTATATGCGCCGTTTTTATAAGCCTCTACAGGGAATGTCTGTAGCGTTGCGTCCTTTGGTGGAACCGATTTGGCGACCTTTGACAGGTTTTTCTTTACCGAATAAAGAGGTAATGGATGCGCCTTACGAGTTCTATGAGCAGATCGAAGCACTAGAAAAAGTTTTAACAGACAATACAGTAACGTCTGTCCGTTTGGTCACGAATCCTGAGCGGATGGTGATCAAAGAATCGCTGCGCGCCCATGCTTATTTGAGTCTTTATAATGTGGCGACGGATATGGTGGTGGCTAACCGGATTATTCCGGATAGTGTGACAGATCCGTTTTTTGCGCAGTGGAAGGAAAGTCAGAAAATTTATAAGCAAGAAATTCATGATAATTTCATGCCCTTACCAGTGAAAGAAGTGCCGCTCTACACGGAAGAATTGTGTGGTTTGGAGGCGCTCGAAAGATTGAAAGAGACGCTCTATGCTGGTGAGGATCCGACGCAGATTTACCACAAGGAAGACACGATGCGGATGATTAAGCAGGATGGGATCTACAGCCTGGAACTCTATTTGCCGGGGATTCCGAAGGAGCAGATCCAGCTGAATAAAACGGGCGATGAGCTGAATGTCCGCATTGGTAATCATCGTCGTAATTTGGTTTTGCCTCAGGCTTTGGCGGCGTTGCAACCGTCGGGCGCAAAGATGGAAGATGATTATTTGAAAATCAAATTTGCGGCGTAGCTTTATCGTAAATTCGGCATAGCTTGAGCATTTTTTTGGAATGCGATAAGTAAAGAAATCTCTCTGTCGGTAATGATGATGGAGAGATTTTTTATTTACTTCTATAGTTGGTGTAAAGGCTTGGAGCAATTGTGATGATGGATGCGGAACAGGAAAGAAATTGGGCGATCGCCTGCCATTTATCGAGTTTGGCGTGGATTCCTTTGTCGGCGGTCGGTTTGGGAGCTATTCCTTTTGTCAATCTGATTGCGCCAGCGTTGGTGTGGTATGCCAAAAAAGATGAGTCTGAACTGGTGAATGAACATGGTAAGGAGTCGCTTAATTTCCAGATTTCAATGACTATCTATGGATTTGCCGCAGGTGTTTTGTCTTTGATTTTGCTGATGGTGGTGGCTGTATTTTTGTTAGCGGTTGGTGCCTCTGAAGGGAACCCTGTTGCTGTTTTATTAGGGATTATTTCCGGTTTTGGGTTAGTTTTGGCCGTTGTTTTAATTGTGGCGATCGCCATTTTTCAACTAGTAGTTGTTATTTTCGCGGCGTTGCGGGCCAATGAAGGGGACATGTACCGCTATCCTTTTAATCTCAGATTGCTTTAAGTTTTTTAGGTTTGGATCACTAATGGCTTGGACAGGGCAATTTCGCTGGCTAAAAAAGAAATCCTATCAACTGCCCTTGCGGTGGGTGTTGGTCGTGCCGTTTTTGGTGCAAATTTTTGGGGTGGCAGGTTTGATCGGCTACTGGTCACTCCGCAATGGCCAAAAATCGGTCGATACCCTCGTCAACCAGTTACAAACAGAAATTTCTCAAGAAATCGATCTCCATCTACGCAATTATTTACGGGAGCCAGACCTCGCTAATCGTGCGGCGATCGCCGCCATCGAGTTAGACCTAGTTGACCCCACCAACCAGTCCGAACTGATCACTTACTTTCGTCGGGCGATCGCCGATAACGACCAAATCAATACCATTCAATACGGCTCCGTTGAGGGAGAATATCTCGGTGTTGGGCGTTGGGAAGACGGCGATCCAGTGCTCAAAATTGCCGACAAAACCATGAACGGTAGTTTTCAGACCATCAAGCTAGGTGATGACAATAAACGAGCCGCAGTTCAGAACAATAGTGAAAATTATGTGCTTGGGGAAAGAGCTTGGTTTAAAAATCCCCTCGACGCAGCAACGACCCGCTGGAGTCCGGTGTACGTCATGTTTAGCCACAAAAGGTTGGGGCTGACCCTTGCCGAACCTGTAGAAAATTCTGCTGGGGAAGTGACTGGAGTTATCGGCACGGATGTCTTGCTGGCGGACATTAATGATTTCCTCAACGAGTTGAAAGTTGGCAAAACGGGTCAAGCTTTTATCTTGGAGCGAGACGGTGGTGTGATCGGTAGTTCAACACTCAAGAACAACTTGAATTTTGATAACGAAGAAGAACCAACCCGGCTCGAAGCCAGCTCTGTTGAAGATCATTTAATTCGAGAAACAACCGCCCATTTGCGCTCAGAATTTGGTGATCTGGCCCAAATTGACGGGGCGACACAACAACGATTTCAGATTAAAAATGATCATTATTTTCTACAAGTCCGACCCTACCAAGATGAGTTTGGCCTTGATTGGCTGGTGGTGCAGCTGATCCCCGAATCGGACTTTATGGCGCAAATTTATGCCAACACGCGCAGTACAATCATCATTTCTCTGGTGGCGTTGGTCGTCGCATCGCTGATCGGGCTGTACACTTCTCGCTGGATTGCGAACCCAATTTTGCAACTGAGTCAGGCGGCGATCGCCCTCGCTAGAGGAGAGTGGGATGTGATGTTACCGTCCCACAATACAACCAGCGGCGGCATGATGCAGGAGACAACAAAACTGGCCCTTGCCTTTAACCGGATGCGATTACGCTTGCAAAAGTCCTTTGATGAGCTGGCCGAAGCGAAAGCAAGTTTGGAAGTCAAAGTACAAGAGCGCACCACCGAATTGCGGCAGAGCGAAATGAAATACCGGGGGTTGTACGATAACTCTCAGGTCGGTATTTTTCGGACAAGGTTAGAAGATGGGCTTGTTATTGATGCCAATGCTCGCTGTATTGACATGATGGGCTACGACAACGAAGCAGAGGTGATTGAAAAACTGACTGCAACAGATTTTTATGCGGATGTGACCGAGCGTGGTGCATTGCTCAAGCAGGCTGAGATTAGTGGTGAGGTGCGCAATTTTGAAACGCAATTTCAGCGTAAGGATGGCGAGATTATTGATGTGTTAGTGTCTGGCCGGTTTAATCATGATGCGAATTGTCTTGAAGGGGTGATCAACGATATTAGCGATCGCAAACGGGCAGAACGCGCTTCGGCTGAGAAAGAGGCTTATTTACGGCTGATTATTAATAATATTCCGCAGCAGGTGTTCTGGAAAAATAGCGATCTGCGGTTCCAAGGTTGTAATCGTAATTGGGCGATCGCCGCCGGACTCGATTCACCAGCAGCCGTCGTGGGTAAAACAGATTTTGACCTGCTAAAAGATCCAGCCATTGCTGAGACATTCCGCCAACAAGATCTAGAAATCATGACGACAGGCAGAGGTATTTTTCACCAAACCATCCGCAAAGTAAGTGGGCCGCCGTCGGGCGAAGTTCACTGGCTCAACATGAGCAAAGTCCCAATTCACGATAATACAAATAAAGTAGTCGGGATTTTGGGTGTGTTGGAGGACATCACTGAACGCAAACTGGCGGATGAAGCGCTCCAACGCGAGCAGGAAAAATCAGAGGCGCTACTACTCAACGTTTTACCAGAGGCGATCGCCACTCAGCTCAAAGAAAAACAGGGAACCATCGCCCAGCATTTTCCAGAAGCAACCATTCTTTTCGCCGATATTGTGGACTTTACGCCGTTGGCCTCGCAACTCCCGCCCCAAGCTTTGCTAGAAGTGTTGAACCAAATCTTTTCAGAATTTGACGCTTTAGCGGATCGTTACGGCCTCGAAAAAATCAAGACTATCGGTGATGCCTACATGGTGGCTGGCGGTTTGCCCATTCCAACCGAAGATCATGCGGCGGCGATCGCCGATATGGCCTTAGCCATGATCGAGGTCGTCAAAAAAATGAATCCACTCAATATTAAAATTACTGAAAACAATTATCTAACCCACCCACTACGCATTCGGATTGGCATCAATACAGGCGAAGTAGTTGCCGGAGTGATTGGCACGAAAAAATTTATTTACGATCTCTGGGGCAATGCAGTCAACGTAGCGTCACGGATGGAATCCGCCGGACAAGCCAATCTCATCCAAGTCACAGAATCAACCTATGACCATCTCAAAGATCACTATATTTTTGAAGAACGCGGCATGATTTCGGTTAAAGGCAAAGGCGGCATGACGACCTATTGGCTGCTTGGACATGCTTGATTAGCGTGAGTTCAGGCTGAGGATTTAGAGAAAGGGGGACAGGGAGACTCGGGGACGCGGGGACGCGGGGACGCGGGGACTTCGGAGACAAGGAGAAAGAAGGATCAGGGGATAGAGGCAAATTTATATTTTTTCAAGCAAAATCTCTACTTGAAATAGAATCTCTCCATCACCAGCTCTCCCATTCAACCTCTCTCCGTGTCCTCTTATCTCCGTATCATTTCAGATTGAATTAGAAATTTTTAAACGTATGCTGACTCTCTTCCCAACGCTTAAAGGTATAACTTCCTGCCACATCTTTAAACAGTAGCGATGCAACACCACCGTCTTGGAGATCGGCGATCGCCTCTAAACGATTACTTTCAGCTTGGCTTAGTTCGCTATAAAGTAGCTCGCCCGTATCTTCAAAAATGAGCTGATAGGGCTGCAAACCACTATTGTCACCACCCACTAAATTCGGCGTAACAACTTTGCGCTTTTCGTCGAGATATAGGGTGACCCGCGCTTCTGGGTGATTATTACCCGTTAGTTCGATGGGTTGGATTTGCCATGCCCCAAAATCAGCTAACAGCGTTTCTATCGCTGGGGCTGTCGCTTCTGAGCGCAAATTGCTCGCCCGTAAATGTCGCCACAAACTCAGTACAACTTTTTCTACCCACTCTGGTTCTAAGGCAGCCAACGCTTGAATACTCATGGTATCCGGCGTCAACCAACGGAGGGTTTTATCACTGAAGCCGAGGGTTTTAGCGTTCGCTAAGGATTGGGAGCTTTCAACAAGTACGGTTAATTTGCCGTTTTTAAACTGTACGCCTCTTGCCACCCCGAAAGCTTGGGCGTTGGGCTGAATGAGACTGGGCTGACCGATATGAATCTGCGGATCTTTATCTAGACCCAGAATTTGCCACAAAGCTTGACCGGGAACGAATTGGGAAAGGTCAAGATTAAAGGGAGCCTGCTGCCACCGTTCACCATCAAAAAAGCGGGTAACGGTTAGGGTATATCGGTTTTTGTTCGGGTCAAGGGCGATCGCCTCACCAATCGGTTGGAGCCAAGCATCGGGACGAACATTGTCGGCGCGTTGTAGCTGGCCGATGAGTTTGCTAGTGGTACTGAGCGGACGGGCTTGTTGACTGAGCGTATTCTCGAAACGCTCAAGCATTGTTTCGATTTTGCTTTGGAGTTTCGGGTCGAGCTGTTGCTGTTGTTTGAGGGAGGCGATCGCCTGTTGAGAACCCTGTTGCGCCGTCAAAGTGAGAAATTGCCACAGTGTTACAGCTTCGCGAAAAGGATCCAATTGGTGCAGTGCATTGAGCTGTTGTTGCAGATTTTTGCTATCTTTTTCTAAAAATGTCGTGACCGTCATCACCACCAACGGCTCGTCTAGATTATTTTGCAACAGACGTAGCGCCTCATTCACATCGCCCGCTCGCAAGCAATCCTTGATTTTTTGGCCTGCATTTAACGAGGTCGCCTTGCATTTTGCGGTCATCAATTCGCCATGGTAGGCAATCATTTCTAGCTGTTCGTCGGCTGTTGGTGACCATTCATCACGGTTAATCGTTTCTTTGACTTGCTGGAGTTGCTCTGCGGCGATCGCCCACAACCGAAGCCGAGCTAAGGCGATCGCCTGCTCATAGGC
>JBARRZ010000208.1:0-21423 GCA_049644465.1 Limnothrix sp. | reverse complement strand
AGCAAAATGTGGTGGCAGTTTCGATTCCTTCCATCCTCGATCCAAGTCTTGCCCCGGCTGGCAAACATGGTGTACATGTCTATCTTCCGGCGACAGAACCCTATGAACTTTGGGCAGGCCAAAAGCGCAATTCAGAAAGTTATGCCGCACTGAAAGAAGAGCGGACTAAAGTGATGTGGCAGTCTTTAGAAAAAGTGATTCCAGATATTCGTCAGCGCACGGAATTAGAACTGATTGGCACACCGTTAACCCACGAACAATTTTTGCGGCGACATCGCGGTAGTTATGGCCCTGAATTAGTGGCAGGCAAGGAAAGATTTCCCGGCTGTACGACACCGATTTCAGGTTTATTTTGCTGTGGTGATTCGACTTTTCCGGGGATTGGCGTTCCAGCAGTTGCGGGCTCTGGAATCATTGCGGCGAATACTATTGCTCCCCTGAGTAATCATCTACAAATCTTGCAGGCGATCGCCCCTTAAACAAGCTTAAATTAGATTCTCTATAACCATGATTTAAGCGATTCGAAAAAGTCATGAAAAGACGCGATTTTATTAAACTTAGCCAATTAATGTTGGTGAGTTCTCTAATCACTACTAGTTGCCAAAGTAATGCTTCTCAAACTTCAGCTCAAAAGTCTCAATCTATTTTGATTATTGGGGCAGGTTTAGCGGGATTAACCGCCGCCCAAACTTTAACGAAACAGGGATATAAAGTGCAGGTGCTTGAAGCTAGAAATCGCCTTGGGGGAAGGACTTGGACGAGTAATTATTGGGCTGATGCTCCGCTTGATCTGGGGGCATCTTGGATTCATGGAATTGAAGAAAACCCGCTGACTCAACTGGCTAATGATATTGATACGCCTTTGGTGAGAACTCGTTATGACAATGCGATCGCCTACAGTCAGACAGGCCAACCGCTCACCGAAGTCGAAACGCAAACTCTCCAGCAGTTAGAGCAAAAGTTTTTTGAGGCGATCGCCGCTGCTCAAAATGCAGATACTGACCAATCTCTGCAAAGTCTTCTTGAACAAGCAATGGCTTGGGAAGCGCAACCTTTAGAAACTCAGCAACTCATCGATTTTCTGACAAATAGTTCCATCGAACATGAGTATGGGGGCAGCCTCAGTGAATTATCAACACACTGGTTTGACGACGCGGTAACTTATCCCGGTAATGATGCAATTTTTGTTGAAGGATATCAGGCGATTATTAATCACTTGGCGCAGGATATTCCCATTAAACTGAATCAAATTGTGGAGACAATAGATTGGTCAGCCAATAGCCCAAAGGTGAGCACCAAAACTCAAACTTATACTGCCGATCAAGTAATTATTACGTTGCCTCTCGGGGTACTCAAATCAGAACAAGTTGAATTTATTCCGGCATTGCCTACACCTAAACGCGAAGCCATTAAAGCTCTTGGTATGGGTGTTTTAAATAAATGCTATTTACGCTTTTCAAAAGTGTTTTGGTCAGAGCAAGTGGACTGGATTGAACAGGTCGCAACAGAACGGGGTTTATGGACAGAATGGGTCAATCTTTTTCCTGTGACTCAGTTACCAATCCTTCTGGGTTTTAACGCAGCGGCGAAAGGTAGAGAAATTGAAAAGTGGACAGATGAAACTATTGTGGATAGCGCCATGAAAACGCTACAACGTCTTTTTGGTAAGGGCATTCCTCAGCCGATTGATTACCAAATTACCCGTTGGCAGACTGATCCTTTTGCGAGAGGTGCTTACTCTTTCAACGCTTTGGGTAGTACGCCAGACATGCGCGATCGCCTAGCAGAACCTCTAAATAATCAGCTCTTTTTTGCAGGGGAAGCCACAGAACGCAGTCATTTCGCAACAGCTCATGGGGCTTATTTATCGGGTTTGCGGGTTGCCCAAGAAATTGCCGATATGTGACCAATCACTCGACCGCTTTGACGGTTAACTCGATCTTCGGTTGCAGATTCTCACCTCTTTTCAGACATCCTCTAAAATGATGAAGATCATTTGATTTGTGAGGAGTTCCTTTTCCATGAGAGCATCTAAATTTAATGTGGCGATCGCCCTGTCAACACTTGCCCTAACAGCCTTCACCACCGCTTGCCAAGACACCACGACGCCGAATGACACAGACACAGATTCCACCTCGACAGAGACAACCGAAAGTAGTGAGAGTCTAAAACTGGGTTCGCTCACGCCAAGTACCGGAGATTTGTCTTCAATTGGTCAAAATATGCCCGTTGCAGTAAAGCTTGCCGTTGACACTATTAATGCTTGTGGTGGTGTTAACGAAGCTCAAGTCAGCTTGGTGCAAGAAGATTCCCAAACCGACCCAACCGCAGGTGGTGCAGCGATGACCAAGCTTGCCGAAGTGGATAAGGTGGCAGGTGTTGTCGGTTCTTTTGCGAGTAGCGTTTCTAGTGCAGCAGTCGATGTCGCTGTGCGTAATAAAGTAATGCAAATTTCCCCCGGTAGTACCAGTCCTGTCTTTACTGAGCGCGCTGAAGCTGGCGATTTTGATGGCTATTGGGCCAGAACAGCTCCCCCTGATAGCTATCAAGCGCCTGCTCTTGCAGTTTTGGCAATGAAGGAAGGCTTCACAAAGGTTTCAACCGTCGTCATCAACAACGATTACGGTGTGGGTTTTGAGCAAGAATTTGTTAAAGCGTTTGAAAAAATTGGCGGCACTATTGTCAACAAAGACAAGCCTGTTCGTTACGACCCCAAAGCGGCAACTCTTGATAGTGAGGCTGCTTCAGCGTTTGCCGGAGAACCGGATGCAGTGCTGGGCGTGCTTTATGCCGAGACAGGCAGCTTACTCCTTAAGGCCGCCTATGAGCAGGGTTTGAGTGACGGCATTACGGTGTTGTTAACGGATGGTGTCTATAGTCCAGACTTCACGCAAGAGGTGGGGACGACTGCGGATGGAAAATCGATTATTGCTGGTGCTCTTGGGACTGTACCTGGTGCGGATGGTGCGGCTCTAGAAGAGTTCACTGCTTTGTGGAAAGAAAAAACAGGTAAAGAAGTATCGGCATTTGTGCCTCATTCTTGGGACGCGGCGATCGCCATGATGCTAGCGGCGGAATTGGCTGATGTGAATACTGGCGAAGGTATCCGCGACAATCTCCGGGCTGTCACCAACGAACCCGGCGAAGAAGTGAGTGACCCCTGTGCGGCGATCGCCCTGATTCGTGAAGGCAAAGAGATCAACTACCAAGGCGCGAGCGGTAATATTGAGTTTGACGAGAATGGTGACCTCGCAGGCAGTTACGACGTCTGGAAAGTCAATGACGACGCCAGCTTGGAAGTGATTGACACAGTTAGCCCCGTTGAAGCCCTCTAATTGTTTTAGACTTTAGTCGGCGACAAAATACCAATTTTCAACCCCCGATCCTGTGCGCACAAGATTGGGGGTTGTTGGTGAAGGTGCAGAAAGAAACGACACGGGGAGGGGGAGAGTGGGTGATGGAGAGAGGTGATAAAAAAAGAAGTCTTGGCTCACAATAAATCTCTGTGTCTCCATGTCTCCGTGTCTCCGCGTCTCCGCGTCTCCGCGTCTCCGTGTCTCTTCATCCCCTCATCACTTAAATACCGAGACGTTGATAAACCTGATCGAGATGGCGCAACTGGAACTGAGGATCGAAACAAGCCACCACTTCATCAGCGGATAAATGCTCGGCGATCGCCGTATCTTTTTCCACATTCCCCCGGAAATCACCGCCTTCAGTATTCCAAGCAGTATGGGCACAAACCTGTACCAGACGGTAAGCTTCTTCCCGATTAACGCCCTTTTCCACCAGCGCCAAGAGCACCCGTTGACTGAAAATCACGCCGCCGTAAACGTTCATATTGCGTTTCATATTTTCGGGGTAGACCAAGAGATTTTTGATCAGCCCAATCGTATCGCGCAACATAAAATGCACCAGAATGCAGCTATCGGGTAACGCAATTCGTTCGACGCAACTGTGCGAAATATCTCGTTCATGCCACAGCGCCACATTTTCGAGAGCCGCCATCGCGTTACCGCGTACCAATCGCGCCATGCCAGTCAGGCGCTCTGATTTGATTGGGTTGCGTTTGTGGGGCATCGCCGAAGAACCTTTTTGCTTTTTTGAGAAAAATTCTTCAACTTCTAAAACATCGGTGCGCTGCAAATTACGAATTTCTACAGCAAAACGCTCAATCGAAGCTGCGAGTACCGCTAATTGATTCATGTAGTTGGCGTGGCGATCGCGGGAAATAACTTGAGTCGAAGCGGTATCTGGATCGAGGCCAAGTTTCTGACAGGTAATGGCTTCAACGCGGGGTTCAATATTGGCGTAAGTTCCCACTGCGCCGGAGATTTGACCGACTGCTATTTCTCTACGGGCAGCAAGCAGGCGATCGCGGTTCCGCAACATTTCAGCCAGCCAGCCAGCTAATTTAAAACCGAAGGTCATTGGCTCTGCATGGATGCCATGGGAACGACCGACCATTACGGTGTAGCGGTGTTGTTGGGCTTGATAACGGATCGCTTGGATCAATTCCTCTACGCAGCTCAAGATCAGATCCATGCTGTCTACCATCTGTAGAGCGAGGGCTGTATCCAACACATCGGAACTGGTCATGCCGAGGTGAATATAGCGTCCAGCATCTCCGACATATTCGTTGACGTTGGTTAAAAAAGCGATCACATCGTGGTGTACTTCTGCCTCAATTTCGAGGACACGGGCTTCGTCAAAATCAGCTTTTTCTTTAATGATTTCTACGGCATCTTTGGGAATATACCCTAGTTCTGCTTGAGCCTCACACACGGCGACTTCTACTTTGAGCCACGCCTTGAGTTTTGCTTCATTTGTCCAGAGGTTTCCCATTTCGGGGAGGGTATAACGTTCAATCACGAAATGTGCCGCAGAATACAACCTAGTTATTCTACAATCGCTGACCCAAGTTTAGGTAATCGCGATGGGGTGAAGGTCAACAAAATATGATGTAACGGCGATCGCCCATGATAAAAAGTCAGACACGACCATTTTCTAACGATATTTTTCTTCTGGGGCTGGGGCGTTGGTTGGTGTTCGGGCTGTGTTGTCGCCGCCTGTATTTTTGATATCGACGACGTTGCTGAGGAGGTCAAACCAAAACGGTGCACCCATCGAAATGGCAATACCACTAATCAACCACCCTAAGACCTGCTTCACCCAGCCCCAACTGCGTTCGAATGGGTTAAAAAATTTGTTGAAGTTGACGATATTAATTTCACCAGTTTCTGGATCGATCTCTTGATATTTGCTTTCTTGAGAATCTTTGATGCCTAATCGGTATAGGGCTTGTTGGCTGCGGTTGTCATCACTCCACCCAAGGGGTAAGCCGAGGTCTTCGATATCAAAAGTATTTTGTGCTTCAAACGATTGACGATCTTCTGGGCTGTCTGCTTGGAAGTCAATGTTGGCTGCTTGAACGGCTAATAAATCGCGTAATACAGAGTCGTGGGAGAGCTGATTCACGATGTAGAAGGTATCAACGTTTGCAATGATGGCGATCGCCAGACCAATCACAAAAGCCAAACCTTTCGCATTTCTTTTGTAGACACCGCTGGCCCGTTCCATGCCTTTGTCAAACCAGTCTTCGACACCTCGTTTAAATTCGAGAATGCCTTGTTCTACATTTTCAACTTTAGATTGCGTTTGTTCGGCGATCGCCGCCATACTATTCATCAAATTATCCGGCACATTACCGAGTATTTCCCACATCTCACCAGCTTCACGATTGCCACTAGTCTGCACAATTTGTTCAATTTTGCTGTGGAGCGATTGCGCCCCGCCTTTAGCCGACGCTAATTTTTTGGCAAGCGGACTATCAGGGTTGTCCTTCGCTTCCTTCAACTCCTGATACGCTCGCAAAACCTGAGAAACACTCGTTTGAGTATTTTCTAGCCAAACTGCCTGCTCATTATCTAAATAAACTTCCCCACGGATTGCATCAAGTTCGTGGAGAAATTTACGCTTAACAAATTTTAGATCGTCGCTACTTTCCGGTAGATTTTCGCGAGCAAGCTGCACATATTGATAGAGCTGCCTGTACATTTTATTAAAAGACTGATTCAGTGTTAATTGATTGTGCGTAAATTCGTCCGCAATAACGTTCAAAACTTTGTTTATTTTCACTTCGCTGAGATTTGCTCTGACCGTTGAAGGAATAGCCGACTCCCGATCAATATGGTTACAAGCGCGACCCACCACTTCATTAATGCGATCACGAAAAGCTTCAACCTTAGCCGCGTTGACCTCGCGCACAATAGTATCGACTTTAAGCGTTTGCAGAACACTAGTCGCGAAAGTATCTGCGGGAATAATCGAGGGGCCACCGTTGCTGGGGGCGTTGAGAATACGGCTTAGTCTACGAAAAAAGTTAGCGACTTTGCCTGTTTTCTCATAGTTGAGGCTATTAACAAGGGGATGTTTGTAGAGAATGCCGGCTAGTTTGTGACCTTTTTCGCGGGACTGGAGCAGCACTCTTCTCTGGTCTTCGGAAAGATTTGGATCTTCTAGATCAACTGTCCCAGTAATTAGTGTTTCGATGGATTCTTTGAGATGTTTGGCTCGCCACTGCATAATCGTCGTGATCACTTCTTGGACTTCTGATGCGAGTAAACCCAAGATTAGGTAAATAAAAATTGCGCCGATAGCGATATCAACAACTAACGGTAGTCCCATTTATGCACTCCTAGTTTCCCTGAAATTGGGCGACAGTTTTCCAATCATAGGGGACTTTTCTGTCTGGAGATGGCGATCGCCACAATCATTAAAGAAAATGGGATTTAATAGGAAAGCAATTATTAATCGGCTTAGCTATTGCTAATGTTTTATGTCCCCCGCAAAATCCACTGCACCGCTGCTAGCCTACTTCACCGCTTTTTTCTATATTCTTTTTAGCCTCATCCCCGATAGTCACAGCATGATGGTGGCTTGGTCTTGGGTCTTTGTCTGGCAAATCGGTCTATTCTGTCCGCTGTTATGGTTCGTGGTGCAGCTTTGGGACAATCGTTGTCTTTATCTACTGGGCAACGGGTTTGATCAGTTTATCCTCTTGGTTTTGCTGGTGATTGGCCTGTCTACAATTGGCGCAGAGTTTCCGCAGCAGGCGCGTTGGTACGCTTGGGCTAGTCTGGGTTTTCTCGCAACGTTATACCCGGTGAGTCAGTGGCTAAATAAACCGCTGGGGCGCTATCACATTTTTTTGGGGCAAGGTTATCTCAGTTTGGCGTTTGTCGTGTTTAGTTTAGGACTGTGGCTGAGTCAAACTTTTTTGCCAGAAATTTCACGTTTGCAAGATCTTGGTGCGGCGGGTGCTGAGCTTGAATTTAATTTTTCAGTGTTAGCGCTGCGCAATTGGGCGCCTGTGGGTCATCAAAATTATGTGGCTGGTTATCTGATTCTCTGTTTACCGATGTTGCTGGGTCTGACAATTTTGCATCGGGATTGGCGACGATGGCTCTGGTTGACGGGGGTTGTGGTTGGTGGAATTGATCTCTATACGACAAGTTCGCGAGGCGGTTGGTTTGGGTTGGCGATCGCCTGCATTACTGCCTTTTTATTCGCGTGGCAATTCAGTCAAATTCGTAAATTTTGGCTGACGTTGGTGGGTATTTTGACTGCGGGCATTTTGATTATTTTTGTGCTGACGAATAACCGTCTTTATCAATTAATCATGCCGATTGCTCAAGGCGACGGTTTGGGCGAACTAACTTACCGCTGGGTGAATGCGCAAGTTGGGTGGCAGATGGGGGCAGCGCATCCTTGGACTGGGGCGGGCTTGGGGAATGTGCCGCTGTTATATCAAGCGTATCGACCGTTCGAGGCAGGCCGTCTTTCGGAAATTATCTATCAGCTCCACAGCACGCCGGTGCAGTTGTGGGCCGAGATGGGCATTGGTGGTATTAGCCTATTTGTTGGTAGTTTATTTTTTTTGTGGTGGGTATTGTGGCGGCTGCGCGGCGAGATTGTGGCGATGTCTCGTCAAGACCGGATTTTGCTGGGCAGTATTTATACAGGATTGATGGGCTATTGGGCGTTGAGCTTGACGGACTATCAATTAGACAATGTCTGCATTAGTGGCATTTTGGTGATTTTGGTCGCGGTTTTGGCGGCGATCGCCCGTAATGGTTCGCCCCAAGTTTCAATTCCAGCCGAACCCGTAGTACACAAATTTTTTGGCAAAACGCAAATTATGGCGATGGGCTTACTTGGATTCTATGGGGCGATCGCCTTATGGTTATTGCCGATCCATGTGGCGTGGGAAAAGTCGAGCGATGCGTTTACGGCCTTGAACCAAGCAGAACCCGATTATGATCGCTTTGTGACTAAGCTCAAAGAAGCTCAAAAGCTTGCCCCATGGGAGCCGTACTACCCTTATGAGTTAGGTTGGAATCTAGGTGAATTGGCCCTCAAAACACCTGATTTATCCCGTCGAGAAGCCTATCTTGCCGAGGCAATTGACTGGTTTGAGCAGGGTAATAAAGTCTCTCCTTACCGGGAATTTGGTCGCAGTAATCTCGCTTGGTTAAATCTCGCCAATACAGAACCTGACAAAGCAACGGCAGAATTTGTGCAATCAGTCCGGCTACTCTCTGCGAAGCGTGGCGTTTTCTATGGGTTGGGCCTCAGTCTGCTAGAACAAAACCAAGTGGAACTGGCTGTGCAGGCGATCGCCCTCGAAATTTTACGCGATCCCACTTTTATTACTAGCCCAATTTGGCGGTCGGAAGGATTGGCTCAACTGTATCCAGCCGTTGCCACACAAGTGATGCAGGCTTACCAAATGCTGCTTGAAGAATATCCTGAAGATGCTTTGTTACATCGCTGTCGTGGGGCGATCGCCTGGTGGCTTGGCGACAACGACTTAGCCAAAACCGACTTAGTGCAATACGGCACAGAAATGGCTTTGAGCTTACTAGAGACTGAAAATACCCCCGAATCACAAGGGGCGATCGCCTTACTCAGAGAAGCGTGGGACAATCCCGACAATCGTGTTGCGCTGATCGACCAAGCATGGGCTTCCGACCCCAATCGGCCACCATTAGAGCCTACCGTTCGCCAAGACTTTTCCTTGTCCATGACCAAAGCCCCAAACTTCGAAATCTGGTTGCGCGCCTTCGCTCCGACATGGCAATATCGCCGTCTGCGTAGCGGTTTTAATGTGATTAGCCGTCATATCGATGGGGTGAATCCTTCTGATTTTTGGACAGTGAGTGAAAATGTGGCGATCGTGACTTGGTTCGGTGATGTTTTTCCTTCCATTACCTATGACCCGAACTTTGACACCCAATTGCAACCCCTGCGCCAACAATTAATCGATACTCTCAGTAACGCATCCGAATAGCAAAAGCTTTGGATGACGCGGAGAGACGGAGAGCGAGTGACGGGGCGATTTTATCCCGAGCAACAGTTTCGAGTGAGAAATATTAGCTTTTTACTGTCTTCCTGCCCCTTTTTCTCTAAGTCTCCCTATCTCCGTGTCTCTCCGTCTCCGTGTCTCTCCGTCTCCGTGTCTTCTTTTTCCAAATCCTGAACCCAAACTCATGTCAACTAAATTGATGATTACAAATTTCTCAACAGAAAAAGCCTCCGCTAACAGAGGCTCATTGAGCAAATCTAAATTGTTAGACTTGCAGAAAAATTAAGGATAAAAAGCGAGCTGAGGCAAACCAGCTGTCTCTTCCCAACCCATCATCAAGTTCATACATTGCACCGCTTGTCCTGACTGACCCTTCAGCAGATTATCGATCGCCGACATCACGATGACACGACCTGTACGATGATCAACGGCAATACCGAGATAACAGAGATTCGTGCCACAAGCCCACTTCGTCTGCGGGTAAACACCATTTGGCAGAACTTCCACACAGGGGGAAGCGCGATAAAAAGAGTTATAAATTGTCAGCAGATCATCCCGTACCAAACCCGGATCCCGGAGATTTGCGTAGACCGTGGACAGAATTCCTCTCGGCATCGGAATGAGGTGAGGTGTGAATTGAACGCGAATATCTTGGCTAGCGAGCTTGCTGCAAGTTTGTTCAATTTCTGGGGTATGACGGTGGGATGCAACGCCGTATGCACCGAGGGAAGCGTCTGCTTCTGCTAATAAAAGATTGATTTTCGCTTGGCGTCCGCCGCCGGATGTACCGGATTTGGCGTCAATAATGGCGGTTTCTGGTTGAATGAGACCTTGCTTAAATAAAGGCGATAGGGCTAATAGGCTTGCCGTAACATAGCAGCCGGGACAACCAATCAGCTGGGCTTTGCTAATTTCTTCACGGTATAGCTCGGGTAAACCATAAACGGCGATCGCATTCGTTTCTTGATCAGTACGTTCTGTTTTGTACCAAGTTTTGTAAGTCTCTAAATCTTCAAAGCGATAATCCGCAGAAAGGTCAAGCACTTTACAGCCTCTCTTCACAAGTTCTGGCGCAAAGGTGCAGGCCAAACCGTTTGGCAAGCCCAAGAAGACAACTTCACAGCGTTCTGCAATCACATCAAGATCAATCGCTTCTACGATCATTTTGATGCGATGACCGACGTGGGGATAGATCTCTGCGTAAGGTTTGCCCGCACTGCTGTTTCCCCCTAAATAGGTCAGTTCAACTTGGGGATGGTCATTGAGAAGGCGCACAAGCTGAACGCCCCCATAACCTGATGCTCCGACGATGCCGACCGAAACTTTTGCCGTACTACTCATAAAGCTTTGCAATCACCTGCCCATATATATTGGCTGCAATTGTACAGGCAAACGAAAACAGACAAACAGTAATTTTATTGGCTTATGTCAGTAAATAAGTATGGGTCTTACGGCTGTTGCTATTAGTCAAAGCTTGAGAGAGTTGCTGCTTGCCAGAATTTTCAATTAGTAAGCACTCTTGATTTTTGGCTTAGGCTGCGCGACACAGTTCATCGCGGTGTAGTACGGCTTCGCCACGGGAGGGTAACCAAACGAGCCATTCTGTTTCGGAATAAGGACAGAGTAATAGCGCGTATTCTTCTTCGTCGGCGTTGGTGAGTCTTGCCCAGTCGCTATCGGGTTGGGCGGGAATGAATTTGGTGTCGAAGGGGTGATCGACGATGGTTGGGCAAAACTGAAGAGTTGCTTTGGTGGCAGAGGTTTGTGTGACCGAGTTCATGGCTATTCTCCGAAAAGTATGTGAGGATTTCTTGAAAATGCTAAGTCTTTCTGTATCCTATGTTACAAAAAATACTCTTTGAATTTGAGGATTAATCACATAAATTTACGGAAAGGCTGTTTGGTCGTACAGTGGTGGGCATTCTGTAGAGTTACTGAATATATGCAGTTACCGGATGAAGGCGATCGCCCGCTAAATATCAATCTTGTGCCGATGATCGATGTGATTTTTTCGATTTTGGCGTTTTTTATTCTATCTACTTTATTTCTTGTGCCCTCGACAGGCTTAGATGTGAGCTTGCCAGAAGCCGTGACTGCGCAGCAACAAGCGGAAAATGCCCTCACAATTGCTATCGAAAAAGACGGTCAAATTCAGTGGCAAGACCGCAATATTTCTCTGACAGAGCTTGTCGCTGCCGTGCAATCAGAAGTCACGAATAATCAAAATCTTGTTGTGATCCGAGCGGATGAACAGGTGAGTCACGGACGGGTGGTTGAGGTGATGGATCAGCTCCGGCAAATTACGGGGATTAAGTTGGCGATCGCCACCATTCCACCCGACTAATACGGCCCTCAACAAGCCCCAATTGATAAGCCCGCAGCAGTAGCAACAAGGCTTAATGTTAGGATAAAGTTATATCCGCAATAATGTAGGGACAAAATTAGTAACTTTCTGCTATGGATATCATCGCCATTCGCAATATTCGTAGTTATGGTTATACCGGTTTTCTTGCGGAAGAAAAAACACTCGGACAATGGTTTGAAGTGGACTTAGAGTTGAGTGTAGATCTCGTGCCTGCGGGGGAGAGCGACGCCCTTGCAGATTCGGTAGATTATCGTCAAGTCATCGAAATGACGAAAGAAATCATTAAGATTAGTCATTTTGATCTTGTGGAACGTTTGGCTAGTGTGATTGCAACTAAATTACTGACAATTACAGCCATCAAAGCGGTTAGAGTTTGTCTCACAAAACCTAATCCGCCCATAGATGATTTTTCTGGAAAGATTGTGATTGATATCACGCGCACTAATGCTGATTTCGATATGCCAGCTCAGTAGAAACAGAGACAATGAAATTTATCAGGGATTGCAACCTTTTAGATTCAGGACTTGTCTAAAGAACCATTACGTCTGAGCGCAAACTTAGAGTTAGAGAGGAAGAAGATCATGGCAGTTCAAATTTATTTTTTGATATTTGTTTATGTCACCACAATCGTGTGGGAAAAGGTTAGATATCAGGATCCTCGCTAGGTAAGACGGAGGGTAAGGTCACAGTGATCCAAGCGCCTTGGTGTTCGGGGTGATTTTTGGCGGTGATTGTGCCACTGTGGGCAAGGATAATTTGTTTGGCGATCGCCAGTCCGAGGCCACTCCCTTTTCGTGTTGGTGTTGTGGTTGCAGGTCTTGCTCTTGCTTGATCCCCACGATAGAGTCGCTCAAAAATGTGGGGTAAGTCTTCGACATCGAAACCACGCCCCTGGTCAATAATTTCAAGCTGGATATCATCTTGGCGATCGCCAGTTTGAGTCAGTCGCAGCACAATCGGCTCAGCGACTGGATTGTATTTAATGGCATTGTCAAACAGATTAATTAATACCTGAGTCAGGCGATCGCGGTCTCCGGTCATCGTCAACGTTTCCAGCCCTTCATATTGGAGGGTTATTTGTTTTTGGGTCGCAATTGGCAGGAGCGTTTCCCACGTTTCGTGAATCAAGGCGACGAGATCAAAAGTCAGTTGACTCAAGACTTGGTGGGGATGAGAGGCTAAACGGCTAATTTCCAACCAGTCTTGCACCAAATAATAAAGGCGATTTGTTTCGCGTACGAGTTGCTGCGACCATTTTTTATTCAGCCCTGCCAGTCGTTGTTCAAGGCTCTCTGCGACTAAACGCATTGCAGTCAGCGGCGTACGTAATTCGTGAGCTAGATCGGAAAGTAACTGTTCCTGCGATCGCTCTACTCGTTTTAGTGGTTCCAAATTTTCAAGAAAAACAACGACATCTCCTTGAGGCAAAGATAGCGTTGACCCCCGCAGAAAAAGCGAGTTGCCAAGGCTAGCTGCAAGGGTTTCGGCGTCGTGACTGGGATGAAATTCCCATTGTTTGGTTTGGGCTGTTTTGCTGTCGCGCGTTGCTTCGATGAGTTGATCCAATTCGTAAGAACGCACTAATTCTAAAAGCAGGCGAATCTGGCCGGATTGCCAGCGGTTGAGGTGGAGCAGCGAACGGGCAGAGCGATTGCACCAGAGTAATTGGTTGTCGGCATCAACGCGCAGATAGCCGAACGGGGCTTTTTTGATAATGCTGTACCACTCATCAACTTCTGCTTTGATCCTATTTTTTTCGCTGTAGAGGGCTTTCAATTCTCGACGCACGGAGGATAATGGGGCCAAGGAAATGTTTTCGTCGGGGCGATCGCTGTAGGAATAAAGCATGCGTCGTACTTCTTGTTTTTGCCGCTGTTGCCAAGCGAAACAGATAATCCCGCCGGACACAAAGCCAATAAGTAGGTCAATCCAAAACATAATTTTGACTCGTTGCGGCGATCGCCGTTATTTTCCGCAGAAGAACTTACATAAATGGTATTACTATAGGAGCCAAAATTCAGTCCCCACCTTGTCGCGATGGATGTCACCCTGTTCTTTCAACAGCTTTTGAACGGTTTGTCGATTGGCAGTGTCTACGCCATTTTTGCCCTCGGTTATACACTCGTTTTTTCGATCCTCGGCATCATTAATTTTGCCCACGGCGCAATCTTTACCCTCGGCGCTTATTTTACTTATCTGTTCACGGGCGGTTCGTTTGGCTTTAATGGTCTACTCGCCAATGCCCAGCTTCCCTTCGCATTGCCATTCTGGGCGGCTTTAATTGTCGGTTCAATGTTGGCGGGGTTTGCGTCTGTCTGTTTAGAATTTTTAGCCTTTCGGTCGCTACGCAAAAGGGGCGCAGATTCGCTACTCAGTTTGGTGTCGAGTTTGGGGGCGGCCGTGATGATTGTGAACATGATTCAACTGGTGGCTGGCGCTGAAATTTATACTTTTCCCGCAAACATCTACGGCAATTTACCCGAGTCCGTCAACTTTGGCTCGGCAGAAAATCCGATTTTAATTCGCACAGTACAAATCATTATTTTCTGCGTGTCGGCGGTGATTGTGGCCTTGCTCACCTACGGCATGACGCAAACCAAACTTGGTAAAGCGATTCAGGCGGTGGCGGAAGATGGGACAACGGCGAGTTTGCTGGGGATCAATACGGAGCAAGTGATTCGTCTCACTTTTTTTGTGAGTGGTTGCTTGGCGGGTTTGGCGGGGACGTTGATTGGTTCGAGTGTCAGTATTGCGGGGCCATATTTTGGCATCACCTACGGTTTAAAAGGTCTCGGTGTGATCGTGTTGGGCGGACTGGGGAATATTCCGGGGGCTGTGGTGGGGGGGTTACTAATTGGTTTAGCAGAAGCATTTATTCCGGGAGAATATTCGGGCTATAAAGAGGCGATCGCCTTCGCGTTGTTATTTGGGATGTTGATTATTCGGCCGCAGGGTTTGTTTGGCAAAAAAACAATTCAGAAGGTATAAGATGGCAGCATTTTTCAGTACATATGGTTATCTGATTGTCTCGATGCTGCTGGGTTCGCTGTTGGGCATGTCGGTGTATTTGCCGCTGATGACGGGGCAATTGTCGCTGGCGACACCGGGTTTTTATGCGTTGGGTGGCTATCTGGCGGCCATTCTTTCGACGCGGATTATTCCTTTTGAAGGCTCGCTATTTCCTGTGCCGTGGCTGGTGGTGGAAATGTTGATTGCAGGGATTGCGTCGGGTTTGCTCGCCGTGATTTTGGGTATTCCGGTGTTGCGTTTGCGGGGAATTTATTTGGCGATCGCCACCATTGCGTTTGTCGAGATTTTGCGCGTATTGTCCCTAAATTTAGAGATTACTGGCGGTGCGGTCGGAATCTTCGCGATTCCACAACCTTTTGCTAATGTGCTGGGTTATTTATGGATTGTGCTGCCTTTTTTATGCCTCGTCGGCTTGCTGGTCTGGCGCTTGGAAAATACAAAAGTTGGGCGAGCATTTAAAGCAATTCGGGAAGATGAGTTGGCGGCAAGTGCGATGGGGATCAATCCGACCTATTACAAAGTTTTGTCGTTTGTGCTGGGTGCAATTCTCGCAGGGATGGCGGGGGCGATCGCCGCCCATTTTCTCAACACATGGAACGCTCGCCAAGGCACATTTGATGCCAGTATTACCTACCTTGCGTTTGTCCTAATTGGCGGTTCTCGTAGCTTTTTAGGGCCAATTTTGGGCGGCATTATGCTGACCGCTTTACCGGAATTACTGCGTGGTTTGGGCGATGCTCGACTGATCTTTTTTGGGCTGCTGCTGGTTTTGGGGACAATCTTTTATCCCCAAGGCTTGATCACGCCAGAATTATTACGCCGTTGGTTGCCTGCCCGCTTACGCACCAAAATCTAGCGAAAAATAGCTTGTGTCAACGCAGCAAAATGTTCAGTTGTTTGCTGCTGTTTATAGGCTCGCAACAACGGTAAAAGCTGGTCTTTTGTGCAATGGGACAACGTTGGTTGTAGATATTTTGCCAAAGCACTCCCCCAAAATAATCCTTGCACTAATGCCGTGACATTCTGAGGGCGGCGATCGCCACTCGCCCGACTAAAATCCAACAGCACAGGCTCCTCGTTTCGTACCACGACATCGTTAGTTACACAGCTCATATCACCGCGATCCAGTCCCAATTGATCGAGCCGAAAACTTTGTTTTAAAAGATTTTTGATCACTAATTTAATCGCTTCTATTTTGCCCATTGCAGACATGCGCTGCACCCAAATAAACAAGCTTTCTCCGACAATATATTCCATCAAAATAAAATTCTCGCTCCACTGCACGACCTGCGGCGCAATGTTTACTGTGTTCGCCTGCTGTAGATATTCCGCTTCTGCGACAAGGCTTAATTTGTCAATATTAGTTCGACGAATTTTTAGGGCAAATTGCTGGCGATCGCGCTCTACTAAAACCACTATTCCCACATAACCTAACCCTAAAACCGCCTGTTGACCGAGATTAACCGCGCCATAGTCTAATATTTTGGTCAGCCTGAAAGCCGCTAATTCAGTGTGTCGCGCAGCGAGGATATCAGGTGTTGCCGTCGGATAACCCAAAACGAAATCAGTCGCCATGCGTGAGCTGTTTTAAAACCGGCACGACTTAAAATTTACCATCTAGATAAGGATTATTTTGGGTTATACGTTTAGGAAAAGAATTGATCATGTTTTGCTGACAGCGTTCGATATAGAGCTGACTGACATAATCTTCGGGACAGTTTCTGAGACAGGTTTGGAATAGTTTTTGCGCGCGGATAAATTGCTTCAGACGGTACAGCACAAAGGCTTGTTCAAAATTAGATTTGCTCGCTTTTTTCGCGGCGGCGATCGCCGGAGGATCAGCATCAAACACTTCGTACACACTCACCGCAACCGATTTCCCAGCCACTGTCACATGGTCAATGAGGCGAATGTGGTACAGATCATGCTCCTGTAACTGCATAAAAGTATGGTGCGAAATCAGCAACGATGTGCGGTAAACCTTCGTCAAGCGCTCCAAACGTGAAGCCAAATTAACCGCATCACTAATCACCGTACTTTCCATATGTTGGTGACCACCCACCGTGCCGCAACGCATTAAGCCAGAATTCAGGCCAAGACCAATCCGAATCGGCATTCTGTCCGGTCGTTTGCGGGTGTTGTTGTAGTCTTCTAAAGTTTGGAGCATGGCGATCGCCGCCTGTAGCGCATCATCCGCATGGGACAACCGACTAAACAACGCCATAATCGCGTCGCCAATATACTTGTCAATGAAGCCCGCATTGTGGCTAATAGCCGGGTTCATCCGCGACAGAAACGCATTAATAAACTTGAAATTATCCTCTGGACTCATCCCTTCGCTCAATTGCGTAAACCCGCGAATATCAGCAAACAACACCGTCATTTCCTTTTCGATGTTGTCGCCAAGATTCACATCCACAATGCTATGACGGTCTAAAAGTTGTAAAAATTCTCTCGGTACAAAGCGTTCATTAGCCTGATTGAGCTGCCACAATTTACGCGTATAGTTTTGCTTTTCTCGCTCCGCCTGACGCCGCTCCGTAATATCTTGGAACGCAACAATTGCATAACGTACCACGCCATTACTATCTAAAATGGGTGTTTCCCAAGACTCTAACGGAATCACCATGTTACCCCGACGCACTTCAATATCGTCGTAGGTGCTGCTTTCCTCACGGCGTAAAGCCCGCTGACCCAGCACTTTTTCGGGGGGACAGCGTAGCTCTGATTCGGTGAGATAAATCGGACAGTCCACAATCTGTTCAATGGGGTCTTCGTCGCCGCCCAGTAAACTTTGCGCCCGACGATTGACATACACAATTTCACCGATGCCATCAAGGACAAGGATACCGACAGGGATTGCTTCGAGAAATTGATTGAGGCGTTTGTTTGTTTCTTGGATTTCAGCGGCTAAGTCTAAGTTTTCGGTTTTGAGACGCTCATTCAGTAGGGAGATTTCGTCGTTGGCATCTGTGAGTTTCTCCATCACTTCGTCAACTTTTTTCTTTTCGGTTTGCAATTCATGAAAGCTATGTTGCGCAGAAATTTCGGCCATTTCTAGCTGCGTTACTTGATTGTTGAAATCTTCGTATAGGAGACTGAATTCTTCAATCATTTGATTAAAGGTCTCGGCCAACATACCGATTTCGTCGTCGCCGAGTTGCGGTGCTCTAACGCTGATATTGCCTTGGGTTACTTCGGTGGCTGTTTCTTTAATCGCGAGAATGGGTTTTGTGATTAGTCGGGCAATGGCATAACTCCCGGCGATCGCCAACCCTAAGACAACCCCACCCACACCAACGACTATCCAGATCAACCGACGAAGCGGCGCATAGGCTTGCTGACGGTCAATTTCGATAAAGAGTGCTAGCTCCTGCTCTGGCAACCAACGGTAAAGGCCTAGCACAGATTGGCCGAGTACATTGTTGTATTGACTCTCGCTCCTGTTGCCGGCGATCGCCTGTTGGAGGAGATCAGTTTGCTCTGCCGGACGATTAACCCAAGCCTGCCGCAACGCCTCATCATCAGTCAGTAAATGGTTTTTTGCCGTCACAATATAGTTATATTGATCCATTTCCGGCTCGTGAAATTGCAACACAACCCGTGCCAATTCCGAAGCCTTCAATCGAACGACCAGTACACCAATAAATTCTTGATACTGTCCTTTGATTGGCTGACTGAAAATAAAACCGTCATCATTCGGCTGCGGATAACGTACAGAAGCTTGTCGCAACCCCTCTTGAAAAATGTCAGTATCTTTGTAGCTCTGGCCAACATGATTCGTTTGCGTCGAAAAAGCAACCTTCCCATTCGCATTATCCAGAATGAAAAATTCTAACGCGCCACTATCTGTCGCAATCTCCCGCTGCAGCAGCAAATATAAATCTCGCTTTACCTCCGCTGCTTGCTCCGCCCCTGTATTTGACGCCAGCAAAGACGCCACTAACAGTCGCAATTCAGAATTATTACCTAACGCTTCATAATGTTCCGAGCGATTTTCAAACCAAATATTTAGCGTTTCTTCCTGTAAATTTGCAGTTGTTTCTAGCCGCTCAAAAATTGAATACTGTAATGCTTTTTTGCTCTCCCATAAGGCGATCGCCCCTACCGCAGACACCATCAACAAAGAAAGAGCAGAAAAATACCCTACCAATTTGAATGTTAAACTGCGTGCAAAAAACTTCATTCCCTAAAACTTTTTAAGTGGCAAATAAACAAAAGATACAAAAGCAATGGTGGCGGTAAGTGCGAGGAAAAGGCAATTTTCAAAAAGAAAATACCTTTCATCCTATATAGACTATTATCGCTAGAAAAATAGCTTATGAATAGTAACGTCACTATTATGCACAGATAGTTTGGCTGTATCCGTAAAAATACGGATTTCTTTTTACCCAGAAATTGACATCGCTTTTATTTCTTTCGCAAACTTTGAGCTAGATCAGTAACATTGGCAACGAATATGGGAGAATGTAGCACTGCCCTCACCCCTAAGGAGTAACGACAATGCAAGAAGCCGTGGGAGTAATTCAAACCCTAGGTTTTCCCGCCGTCCTTGCCGCCGCCGATGCCATGGTCAAAGCCGGTCGCGTTACCATCGTATTTTTTGACAAAGCAGAAAGCGGGAACTTCCTTGTGGTCATTCGTGGCCGCACCTCAGAAGTAAACCCTTCGATGGAAGCTGGTCTCCGGGCTGCAGAAGAAACGTTTGGTGGCAAAGTGATGACCCATTACATCGTGCCAAACCCCCCGGATAATGTAGTTGGGATATTACCAATAGAATACACTGATGCCTCTGCCCCATTTCGCAGCTAAAAAATCTTGGTATTTTGACCGGATTAGACAATAATGTTTGCTTAGGTAAAGAACCAGATATTCATAATTTTTGCTAATAAGCTTGATAAGATAAGGAGACATTTATGCCATCACAGGCTGCAGTTGGATCACTCGAAACAAAAGGCTTTCCCGGAGTACTTGCCGCTGCCGATGCCATGGTTAAAGCGGGTCGGGTGACGTTGGTCGGCTATATCCGTGTGGGTAGTGCGCGTTTCAATGTGAATATTCGAGGCAATATTTCTGAGGTCAAAACGGCCATGGCTGCGGGTATTGAGGCGGTTGAAAAAGCGGAGGGTGGTGTATTGGAGACTTGGGTGATTATTCCTCGTCCACATCCTAACGTTTGTGCTGTTTTACCGATTGACTATACAGCGGAATCTGAACCATATCGGGCAATTACCGAGGGTGTTGCAGCAATACCGGTAGTAGAGTGAATTTCTATTTTCTCGATTGAGCATTTGTTGATATATAGATATTGCTAAAGCCTATTTCGATGGGCTTTTTTGTTTTTGTAGTGTTTTTGGATCAAAACGTTTAAGACATTATTTTGAAAGGCTAGGAGCATAAATGATGACCACTGGGATTGTTGAACTGGCGAAACAAACACGGGCAGCGGCACAAAAATTAGTGGTATTAACCATTGACCAGCGTAATGCAGCTTTAGAGATTTTGGCTGAAGGATTAGCAGCGAATCAAGACCGTATTGTGGCGGCAAATCAGGCGGATTGTGCGGCGGCGGAAGCGGAGGGAATTGGGTCGGCTCTCTATGCGCGTTTGAAGTTGGGGGAGAGTAAATTGGTGGCGGCGATCGCCGGAGTTCGAGATGTGGCAAAGCTAGCTGATCCGTTGGGTCATTTACAGATTCATCGGGAACTGGATAAGGACTTGGTGCTGAAGCGAGTTACTTGTCCTTTGGGAGTTTTAGGGATTATTTTCGAGGCGCGTCCAGAGGCATTAATTCAGATTACGAGCTTGGCGATTAAGTCGGGGAATGGGGTGATTCTCAAGGGCGGTAAAGAGGCGATTCAATCCTGTACGGTGCTCACGGAAATCATTAAAGAATCGTTGGCGAAAACCGCTGTTTCACCGGATGCCGTGACCCTTTTAACGACGCGGGAAGAAATCAAAACACTGCTTTCTTTGGATGAATATGTGGATTTAATTATTCCCCGTGGCTCTAATTCTTTTGTGCAATATGTGCAGCAAAATACAAATATTCCGGTGTTGGGTCATGCGGATGGAGTTTGCCATTTATATGTAGATAAAGCGGCGAATCTGAGCAAAACTATTCCTTTGGTTGTAGATTCGAAAACCCATTATCCTGCGGCTTGTAATGCCATCGAAACCTTATTAATTAACGAAAAGATTGCGGCGGACTTTTTACCACAAATTGCGGCGGCGCTGACGGCGAAAAATGTTGAATTAATTGGTGATGAAGCGACTCAAAAAATCATCGAAGTTAAGCCTGCCACGGCGGAAGATTGGCGGACAGAATATAGTGATCTCGTTTTAGCAATCAAGATTGTGGATGGAGTTGAAGCGGCGATCGCCCACATTAATACCTATGGTTCCAAACATACGGACTGCATTGTTACTGAAAACAAAATGACTGCCCAAAAATTCCTCAATGAAGTGAAAGCGGCGGGGGTTTATCATAATTGTTCGACGCGCTTTGCCGATGGTTTTCGCTATGGTTTCGGCGCAGAAGTGGGCATCAGCACCCAAACAATGCCGCCCCGTGGCCCCGTCGGTTTAGAGGGTTTGGTGACCTATAAATATCACCTCGTGGGTAATGGTCAAATTGCCGCCACTTACACCGGAACAGACG
>JBARRZ010000207.1:0-4674 GCA_049644465.1 Limnothrix sp. | reverse complement strand
AACAGGTCTCTACTTCGCGATCCCAATCGATGGATAAGCCCAACTGTTTGAGCTGGTCGCGCATCTGTTCAATATTTTGATACGTCCATTTCGCGGGAGGAATACCCCGATCAATCGCCGCATTTTCCGCTGGCAAACCAAAAGCATCCCAACCCATCGGATGCAGTACCCGAAAGCCTTTCATCCTTTTGTAGCGGGCGATGACATCGGTGATCACGTAGTTCCGCACGTGACCCATGTGCAGCTTACCGGAGGGATAGGGAAACATCGATAGGGCGTAGAATTTGGGGCGATCGCCTGCTGCTGGGGTCTTGTCGAGACCAAGTTCTAGCCATTGCTGTTGCCATTTTGCTTCGATATCGGCAGCACTGTATCGCGTTTCCACTGAGGTTTCTCCGTCGGTAGGGGTCAGTCATTTATTCTAACCCTCATCAGGACTGCATTATGAGGATTATTTTTTGAACTTTTCATCTTGATTTTGACTATATTGGAAGAATGAGGCCAAAAAGGAAAATCGATGAACTATCAAGATGTGATTACGATTGAATCAGGTAAACACAGTGGAAAACCTTGTATTCGTGGTATGCGAATCACTGTATATGATGTGTTGGAATATTTAGCATCAGGTATGTCTCCTTTAGAAATCATCACAGACTTCCCATATTTAACAGAAGCTGATGTTCGAGCTTGCTTGAGTTATGCTGCGGATCGAGAAAAATCGCTTATGACTATACGTGCATGAAGCTGTTGTTCGACCATAATTTGTCGCCGAACTTAGTTAATCAACTTAGCGTTCTTTACCCTAATTCAAATCATGTTTATCGTTTGGGGTTAGATCGAGTCGAAGAGGTAAAAATTTTAAAGTATGCCAAGCAAGAAAACTTTTTTGTCGTAACAAAAGATGCTGATTTCAGCGATCTTTCTTTTCTTCGGGGTTTTCTTCCAAAGATCATCTGGATTCGTAGAGGCAACTGTAAAACCTCTGACATTGAAATTATTTTAAGAAGCCATTACTACAAAAATATCGAACAGCTTGTGGCAGATTCAACGGCTGGAATCTTAACATTATTCTAGACAATGTAATCAAGTATGGCGATCAATATTCATGAAAGTTCTATCAACAATAAATGCTGAGTATTCAACTTTCTAGCTCGCTTTTATTAGCCCGTTCACTTGATTTTGTGATAACAAACAATTAATAATTAAAAAGCCCTATAGCTATTTTGGAGCATGTAGAGTTGTCAGCCATTCGCTACACTGAACTGATGGCGAAGATTAAAACTCTACCGAATGATGTGGTGCAACTAATTGCGGCGGGAGAAGTGATCGATTCTTTCGGGGCAGTGGTGCGTGAATTGGCGGAAAATGCGATCGATGCGGGTGCGTCAAAAGTGGCGATCGCCATCGATCCAAAATTATGGAAAATCAAAGTTGTCGATAACGGTCACGGCATGGATTGCGAGGATCTTGAACGCTGCGTTACCCCCCACAGCACTAGCAAATTGGGCGATCGCCACGACCTAGCAAATATTTCTAGCCTCGGATTTCGAGGTGAAGCGCTCCACAGCATGACGCAGGTCGCCCAGCTCACCGTCGCAACCTGCATTTCTGGAGACACAGGCCATTTACTAAAAGCTCATCAAAACCAAATTTCAACCACGACATTACACCCGATGTCAGTCGGCACGATGGTGACAGTAGAAGATTTATTTGGCAGTTTTCCCGTGCGCCGCAACGCCTTGCCTTCTCTGGCTCAGCAGCTCAAAACCATCCAGCAATTTATCTATCATCTCGCGCTTTGCAATCCTCACATTACGTGGCAAATCGAACAAGCTCGCCAGCCGTGGTTGCAGATTAGTAGCGGTAAAACTAGCGCAGATATCCTGCCGCAACTGCTAAAAACAATCGCGCCGAGTGACTTGCAATATCGAAAATTCACGCCACAAGATTTGGAGAATTTGCCCTCCGGTAGTGCATTGGAAGTTGTGATTGGCCTGCCGGATCGTTGTCACCGCCATCAATCAGATTGGCTCAAAATTGCGGTGAACGGTCGTGTGATCAAATTTCCGACTCTTGAAAACGCAATTATCTCAGCTTTTTTTCGCACGCTTCCTCGCGATCGCCACCCAGTTTGTTTTCTGCATTTGCATGTACCGCCTCACCACATCGACTGGAATCGCCACCCCGCCAAAAGTGAGATTTATTTGCAAAATCAAGATCATTGGCAGGACATTATCAAAGTGGCGATCGCCGAAACATTACGCTTTAGCGAAGCGAGTTTACCGAAAGTCGAAAATCAGCGGGTGATTAATTTAATTCATGCGGCTGAAAAAGCAGACAAATACTCTACTGAAACAGAAAAAGATCTAACAGAAACAGAGTTAGTTAGTCGTGCTCTAAACGTAATTGGGCAGTCTCGTAATACTTATATTCTGGTTGAGCATAGCGGTGGTTTATGGCTTGTTGAACAGCACATTGCGCACGAAAGAATATTGTATGAGCAGTTGCAAACAGCATGGCAATTAGTAGAAAATAAAACTGCAGTTATCCTGAGCGATCTTACTCCAAAACAATTAGAGCAACTGACAGAAAATATTGGTTTGACGCTAGAGACATTTGGTAAAAATCTGTGGCAAGTGAAAACAATTCCCGCTGCTCTCGCAGAGTCTAATAATATTGAAACAGCTTTATTAGAACTTGCTGACGGTAGTGATTTGCCAACAGCTCAAGCGGCGATCGCCTGTCGCACAGCGGTTAAAAACGGTACAGTTCTCGACCAAAAAACAATGCAGACAATCATTGCCCAGTGGCAGCAAACCCAAAATCCCCATACTTGCCCTCACGGCCGCCCGATTTATTTATCTTTAGAAGAAACCTCTTTATACCGTTTTTTTCGTCGCCACTGGGTACTCGGTAAAAGTCACGGCATTACAGAACAAAAGCCAGCCACAAATCGCTAAAATT
Source organism: Limnothrix sp. (assembly GCA_049644465.1). GTDB lineage: Bacteria > Cyanobacteriota > Cyanobacteriia > Cyanobacteriales > MRBY01 > MRBY01. The sequence goes on along the minus strand of JBARRZ010000207.1, from coordinate 1,710 downwards.
TTCTAACCAAGTTTTTCTACCAACTTTGTCTCCACTCTTTAATTTAGATTCAGTGCCTCCTATGCTTGCCTCAGATTTAGAAAGCCTTGTTGTCACCGCTGCTCAGATGCAAAATATCGAAGCTCATTTGTTCGAGCAGGGCATGCCCGTTGCGGCACTCATGGAAAAGGCAGCAGGCTTAATTACTCAGCACATCCAAGCGAATTATTCTCAAGAACAATTTCCGACAGTCGGTGTTTTAGTGGGGCCGGGTCACAATGGCGGTGATGCTTTAGTGGTGGCGCGAGAATTATCTTTGCAAGGTTATGAAGTATTGCTTTATTGTCCCATTTCAAAGTTAAAACCATTAACCGAGCAACATTTTAATTATGCTCAATTTCTCGATATTATTTGCACGCCAAATGTGGAAGAATTTTTAGCTTGTGACCTGATTATTGATGGTCTATTTGGCTTCGGTTTAGCTCGTCCAATTGTTGATGATTTGGCAATGTTAATTCATCACATTAATGGTGCAGAAAAACCGGTAATTAGTATTGATTTACCGTCGGGATTGGATGCTGACACGGGAGAAGTTTTGGGGGCGGCAATTGAGGCGACGGAAAGTCTTTGCTTGGGATTGTGGAAGCGGGCTTATGTGCAAGATGCGGCCATTCCTTATTTGGGGCAAACACACCGTTTAGATTTTGGGATTTCTGCTCAGGCGGTTGAGGGGGTTGGCTTGGATCACTATTTAACGCAATGTCTGACTCCGGCGATCGCCACCGATTATTTGCCGTTAGAGCGATCGCCGCTGACTTATAAATACAAACAGGGTCATCTGCTGCTGATTGGCGGCTCACAGACCTATGCGGGCAGCATTTTACTGGCGGCGCTGGGAGCGCGGGCGACAGGCATGGGTATGTTGACGATCGCCGTGCCGGAATCGTTGCGAACAATGGTGGTGGCGCAAATCCCAGAGGCTTTGGTGATTGGCTGCCCAGAAAGTGCGTCTGGGGCGATTACACGCTTGCCGACGCTCGATTTTTCGCGTTATGAGGCGATCGCCTGTGGTTGCGGTCTGACCTGCGAGGGCGCGACCAATATTTTGCCCGATCTTGTGCCGAGAGAAACACCACTCATTTTGGATGCCGATGCTTTAAATTGGCTAGCCGAAGATGATCTTGAACTGATTCAGCACCGCAATGCGCCCACGATTCTAACGCCTCACTTTGGTGAATTTCGCCGCCTCTTTGCTGACCAAATTTCGATGTCCGGCGATCGCCTAGCCATGACCCGAAAAGCCGCCAAACTCAGTAGTGCGATTACCCTCCTCAAAGGCGCAAATACCATCGTGTCCCGCCCCAATGGTCACACCTATTGCATTACAAAAAGTACCCCAGCCCTCGCCCGTGGTGGCAGTGGCGATGTGTTACTAGGCGTGCTCGGCGGACTATTAGCCCAAAATACAGACGAACCGCTAGAAGTCGCTGCAACCGCCGCGTGGTGGCATGCCCAAGCCGGAATTCTCGCCGCCGAAGAACATACCGTAGCAGGCGTAGACGGCGTCACATTAGCAAAATCACTGACCCAAGTTTTAAAAAAAATTAGCCTTTAACGTGAGTTCGGGTTAAGAATGCAGAGAAAACCATTAGAGAAAGGGAGACGGGAGACTTGGGGATTAAAGAGACGCGGAGACAGGGGGACACGGGGACTCGGAGAATGGAGATAGAG
>JBARRZ010000206.1:0-14348 GCA_049644465.1 Limnothrix sp. | reverse complement strand
GGTACAGCGAGTGGACAGACTTCCCAATTGGGATCAGTGAAAGTTTCAAAGCGAACACATTTCCCACCACGACGACCTTCTGACTGAAAACACCGGCAATTTTTACAGGTTGAAATTATAGGATTTGTATTTTTCATGGTGGCAAGGACTGAAGTTAAAAGGCTGTGGTTTATCTCTATCTATTTATTATTATGCCCTCGCAACGATGAATACAAATCACTCTCAACGGCATGATATGTAGAAGCTTGGGCTGTTTTTTGAACAATGTAAAGTTTCGCTTTTTTTTATATTTGACATTGCGATATGTAAACAAGTTACTTGGCGATCTAATTTTGGAGAGATTTGTTTTATTCGATATAGAAATAAAAGCTTTCTTAATGGGGATCAACCTGAAAGTGTATGTTGGTTAACGTAAAAAGATGTTTTGTAATGCTTTATACCGGCAAAATATACCCGTACGTATTTTTATCGATTGTTGCTAGAAATAGGCAATAAGTCAGCTTGTTTAATTTTGCTTTTGTTGGCGATCGCCTGATTAATTTATTTAGCAAAAAATTAGATTAATTTAACGAATTTCCGAGAGTGTTATCTTTGTGCCATTGCTGAGCGATACAACAACCACACATTTGCCAGCGTTCTAGCTCACCAGCAGGGGTTGGCACTTGGCATTGAGGGCACAGCGGATCTTGTTTGTGGCGATGTTGCTGTTGTTTTAGCCAGCGCGTAACGGCAGTAGTGGGCGTTGATTCTTGTCGAGGATATTGGCTGGCTCGATTCGGAACTGTGCGACTCGGATGGGGAGAGGTGACATCAGCAAGGGGTGAATAGGCTGGGGCATGATGCCAATGGGCTGCGGAAAATCGTAGATCATTTAGAGGGATTGAAATTTGTTGATTGAGACGTTTGAGTAGGGTGCGGCGCTGAAGATTTAAATGCTGTGACCATGTGGTACTAGCCGTGGCAACCCACAGAATATTTTCTACGATCTGTAGGGGGCGACTATTGGTGTGGCTTTTTTCAGGGAGCAATGTCGGCCAGAGCTTGCCGATCTGCTGAAAGCGTTGTTGATGCTGCCATGCTGCTGTGCTCATGAGCTGATTCAGGATTCGATCTACTGGCTGTAAACTCATGATTTTTGGCTTCCGAGAACAGTGATTGCGTTGCTGTACAGATTACTATTATTGTCTATCGGAATTCGGTAGTGCTTTGTGATGGGGATCGTCGATTGCTGTGAGTTTGGGTTTTGGGTTTTTGTGTCGGAAATGGATTGAGCAACTGGGTGTTTGACTGTTGTGATTGGTGGTAACTTTTTGGCAGGCTAAAATAGCAAACAAATTGCGGCAAACAGGATTGCAATGGGACGTTCTTCTACTGAGACTGGTACTAAGAAAAAAGTTTTAGACATTAAAACGCGCATTGCGGCGAGTTATTACGGTGTGTTGGGTTTGAGTCCGGCAGCATCGCCGATGGAAATTCGTCAGCAATATCGTGATCTGAGTAAACGGTTTCATCCAGATACAACGGTGTTGCCGGCAGCGGAAGCGACAGTGCAGTTTCAGCGGTTGAATGAGGCTTACGCGGCGTTGAGTAATCCGGAGCGGCGATCGCTGTACGACTTAAAGATTGGTTTTTCTCGCTATAGCGTTGTGCAGACAGCAGCGGAAGACCAGACTGGGGAACATAATTATCAAAATTCGGCTTATCTCGACCCGACTGATCGGCCTTTATCGGCGGGTGAAGTTTTTGCGCTGTTCATCATGTGTTTAACGTTTGTGGGCTGTTTATTATTGGCGATCGCCCTCGGATTACAACAAAATGCGTTTCCGACTAGCGGGCTACTCTGACAGAGGCGGGGTGGTCTTGTTAGACTAAATAATGACGACTTTGTCCCATGCTCTATATTCCTTCCCATCCATGACAATGCCTACTATGCCTGCCCTTGATAGCCCTTTATACAATCACCCCTTACCAAAAATCGAACAGTGGCTGAGGGAGCTTGGTTGTGAGCAAAATTCAGAAAAGTTGCACTGTTGGTCTGTGACTCGGCCAATGTGGCAAGCGGAAATTTGCCTTGAAATTGAAGAACTCGCTGTGCGTTACATCAAAGCGGGTGCGGACGGATCTGATATTGAACGTTCGTTTAAATATTCTCTCAGTCGCCAAGATATTGAAGATGCTGTTTTTTCAGGGCCTTAAGCGTCTGTTCGTCGATATTTTTGACGGTAATAATTTTTGGTAATGCTGCTGTTTCTTTCGGTGGATCTTGAGCGAGTTCGTTGGCCATGTGCTGGATAATCGCCGGGGGCACTTGGCGCGATCGCCGTTGATTTCTGGCTAAACACAGTTGCACTGGCAGATCTAAATACCAAGCGAGCCAAGTTAAAGGCGGACAGCGTTGCAGAAATTCATTCCGCCAAAGATGGTTTGTGTTGGTGGCATCGTAAATTACTGGCTGATGCTGGGCGATCGCCTGACTGATTTGAGTTAGAACGACTGCTTCGATGTCTGGCCAATGACCTTGAATTTGTACATCACCATAGAGGCGATCGCGAATTTGATCCGTTGAAATAATCATTGCGCCAGTTTGCCGCTGCAACCAACAGGCAAACGTCGATTTCCCGGAAGCAGGAATACCAATGAGAAAATGCGAGATATGCTGAGAAGGTTTGGGCACGGTGTTCTGGAGTCTGGAGAAAAATAATGGAGCAAGTCGCAACGCGTTCTGTGCAGTGGGAACGATGGCTAGGCTGGGCGGGATTGGCCCTGTTGATCGTGTTTATGTTTCTGCCAAATAATTATTATCTGATGGTGGCTTTCCCTTGGGTGATGATGTGGCAGTTGGGCTTTTTGCTGCTCGGTTTGTCGTTGCTGATTTCGTTGCGTCGTTTTGATCAACCCTTTCGGCCATTGGGTTATGGTCTGGATTGGGCGGCTGGGGCGGTGGCGATCGCCTGTGTGCTCTCAGCGATTATGGCTCCTTTTAAAGGCGTGGCGTTTTGGAACTTGGCGACCATTTCCGGTTACGGTGTGGCGCTATACACGCTGCGCAATTGGCTCGGTGAAAAACCATGGACTTGGCAATATCTATGGCGGGGTTTAGTGATTTTGGGTTTTGCCATTACCACCTGTAGTTTGGGGCAATGGTATCTAATCGACGGCGGCTTTGACCGAACTCGGCTGCCCTTGGGCCACCATAATTTTGTCGCGGCTTATCTCTGTTTGGCACTGCCGCTGGTGTTTAGTTTCGCGCTAACTCAGACCGGAAAAACGCGCATTTTACTGATTTTGCTCGCGGGTTTATTTCCCTACAACATTTATGTCAGCTCTTCACGGGGCGTATTTTTAGGTTTTTTTGTTGGGGCGATCGCCACTATTGCTTTTGTGATTTGGCGAACTAAAGGACGTAAACGTATTATTTTTGCGGCGATCGCTTTGGCGGTGATGACGGCGATGACAATTGTGAGCTTGCAACACCCTCGAGTCCAGCGAGTTATTCAGGTTGATACTTCCCAAGGCATTGTCCCCACAGTCGAATTGCGCATCGATGGCGAAAGCGAAGACCGTTTATTTATGTGGCGGGCGGGTTTTAATATTCTCAAAGATCGACCATTAACCGGGGTTGGCTTGGGCAATATGTCCCGCATGTACAATCTGTATCGCCCCATCAATGCAGGCAGCGGCGCAGCGCATATTCAACAATTGCACGGCACACCGGCGCAACTCCTCGGAGAACTAGGGTTAATCGGCGGAGCGGCGATCGCCTTTTTGCTCGTACAACTGATTCGGCTCGGTTGGCGCGTTCATACCCACGCAGATCAATTCGTCCTAAAACGGCTGCTATACGGATTGGGCGGTAGCTGGTTTGCTTACGGTGTCGCGACTTTAACGGATTATCAACTCGAAAATATTACGATCAGCCTCACGCTGATCGGCACAATTGTTTTGCTCATTGCCGCTGCCGATGCCACTTTGCCCGCCGCAATTCCCGGTACTTTGCCCGAATCTGGGCGGCGATCGCTGAGTTTGATGACCTTAACCAGTATTTTTGCTGCGTTAATGGCTGGGCTACCTTTCACCATTGGGACTGGTTTATTTGCCCAAGGTGAAAAAGCATGGCGACAAGGAAATTCTGAAAAAGCCTTTGACGATATCGCTTTAGGCCGCGCTATTAATCCATGGAACCCTGTTTATTCACTGCGTTTGGCACAATGGCTTTTGGAAACGCGTGAGTATCAACAAGATGAGCCGCAACGATATCAGAAAACAACAGAGCTGATTGCCGAGTATTTTCAAGAAGCTTGGACGATGGCGCCGAATGATTTTTATTTCAATACAAATTTGGCAGTTGTGCTAGCCGAGCTTGACCCAGCAGCCGGGCAATTGTATTTAGAGCGGGCCGTGCAGCTATTGCCGAGAGAATCCAGATTTGCTTATTTATTACTTGGTTATGCTTATCTGGGGCAAAACAGACCGGAAGAGGCGATCGCCGCCCTTGCGCTAGAAGGGTTGATTGATCCGAGTGTGATGGCTTTGAGCAATTGGGATCAAGAGCCGCTGGCAACGGTCAGAATTCCAGCCGTGCAAAAGTCCTTGGAGCTATATGAGAGGTTGCTTGAAGCTGTCGCACCAGATGCGCCGGAGCGGGTGATGATGCAGGAGCAAATGGCTTGGATTAGCTGGTGGCATGGTTTGCCAATACCCTATCTAGATCAGCTTGAACAGTTTTCGCCGATGGTACAAGCGCTAATTTTGGGCGATCGCCAACCTGAAAATGCCCTTGCTTTAATTGACGCAGAATTACAAACAGAGCCAGAGAGTCTACGCTGGAAAATTCTCAAAGCATGGTTCGATCCAACTTTTGATTTCGAATTATCTATCCGAAACGACAAAGAAAATACCACACAAGATTTGATTTTAAAATCTAGCACTAGCCCAGATCTGACCTTACAAACTTGGCTAAAGCAGTTACCACTACCGACAAAAAATATTACTGGTCGCCTTGCTTCTCGCTTAGTTTATCGTGTTGAAGATTTCGAGGCGGTTGATTTTATTCTTTTGCCGCGAAGTCAATACTCTGAGCCATATCAACTGTTTTCTGCATTGGGCATAAATGCTGCTTACCCGCGTACTTTTCCGCCGCTCGACCAGTTTATTCAACAAATATTAATTGAGGATCTAGAGTTGTCTCATCCCCCTAAACATCACACCGAGTTTGCGAAATAAATGGACAATACACCAAAAACTTGGTTGCTGGGTTTGGATCAACAGGTCTGGATTTTAGCGTTTGGTCGGTTGCTGTCCCATGTCGGGACTGGCTTTACGATGTTCTACGCGCCGATTTTCTTTGTTAATGAAGTCGGCTTATCGGCAACGCAAGTGGGCTTGGCGTTAGGCAGTGCGTCGATATCGGGCGTATTTGGTCGCTTTCTGGGCGGATCTTGGTCTGATAATCCGGCGTGGGGTCGTAAAAAAACGTTGCTATTAGCGCTGGCGATCGCCGCTATTGCAGATATCTTTTTAGCCTCGGCGAATGATTTTTCGATGCTCGTAATCGGTAACATGCTCCAAGGGTTGGGGATCGGCTTTTATTGGCCAGCCGCAGAAACGATGGTGGCTGATCTGACGAACGAAGAACAGCGTAATGAAGCCTTTGCGATCGCCCGTTTATCAGACAATATTGGCCTTGGGATGGGGGTGGTTTTGGGCGGCATTTTAATTTCTACGACCCAAAATTATCGATTGTTATTTGTGCTCGATGGCATCACTTTCGTCGGCTTTTTCTGGTTAGTATTTTTTGCTATTAAAGAAAGTCATCGCTACGCCTCGATGGCTAATGCCGCCCCACCGAAAACGTCCAAGCAGAAGAATTGGTTATCCGCTTTGAGCGATCGCCGGCTAGTTGTTTTTCTGGCGGTCAACATTTTGTTCACGATGTACATTGCCCAAATTCAGAGCACCGCACCCCTCTATTTCACTAACTTTGTTGAGTTTCAGCCGCAGTTAATTAGTCTGCTATTTACGTGGCATGTGGTGTTTGCTTCCCTCTGTCAGTTGCCCGTCGCACGATTCTTAAACCGTTTTTCACGACCCCGTGCGCTGATAGTCTCGCTACTGTTCTGGGGCATTGGCTTTACGCTGATGTGGGCCGTGGGCAAAGCAATTTTCCCCGGTGTCGGCGGCGCAATTTTTGCCTTAGGAGTGTTGTCCTTTGCCCTAATTTCCTACACACCTTCAGCCTCAGCTCTGGTGGTCGATTTGGCACCAGAAGATCAGCGAGGCACTTATTTAGCGTGGAATTCCCAGTGCTGGGCGATTGGCTATCTAGTCGGGCCGCCCCTAGGTGGTTGGGCTTTGGATCAAGGTGCGGCGATCGCCCATGGATTTTGGTTAATGGCAGCGTTGAGCATTGTGCCTTGCATTGCAGTTTTACTATTTTTAGAAAAACTAATGCAGAACAGTAAAAAAGATTTAGCTCAATCTTAATCGCGATTATTTAAACAAAATAAATTCAACCTGACTGCATCTTGCCAACAAAAAAGGACATCTCGTAAAATGCCCCAAATAAATCAGTATAGTTTTTAGTAGTTCCTAAAATCTTAGGACTGAGAAACAAACGTATCTTCTTCCCCTTGGTGGGTTGTTTTAACCCATTTCAAACTCTTTTGACGAATAGACATTCTTGCGGTTGTGAGAGGCATAACCACCATCCAGTGAACCATGTAGACCATTGTTAAACTACAATTGCCGATGATTTTCGTGAATTTTTGCCAAGTCCAAGGGATCGCTTTGTAGACCCTCAAATTCCCTTGTAACATTGCCCAAAGTGATAAGCCTAAAGCCAAGCTGGTCATCGGTACGAGTACAGGAAAATGCCCTTTTAAGATCGCAAAAATGAAGTCTGGAACGGCAGCAGTCGGCAATAAATATTGCATTAAAATAAACGAAAACAAGTCTAACTTTTTAGTGAAACCAAGTCTTTGATTAGAAAAATAACGCCAGTAATCGAGATAACGCTGATAGCCACCTTCTGCCCAACGACTGCGCTGGTGCCACAGTGAAATTGCTTTGGTGACGCCTTCCTCTTCCACAGCGGGATCGAGCAAGAAGCCAATTTTCCAGTCGTCGAGGTGTAAACGAATGGTCAGATCTAAATCGTCGGTAATGGTCTCTTCATTCCAACCGCCACACTGTTCTAAGGCCGATCGCCGGACAAATTGCCCGTTGCCCCGCAGTTCACCAATGCCACCGAAAGCAATGCGTTGCTGCTGAAAATAACTGTCGAGGATCATTTCTGTGGCCTGACCCTTTGTCCAAAAATTAAGGGGTGCATTGGCGATCGCCTTCCGCACTTGAATCGCACCTACTTTGTGATCGTCGAACATCGGCACTACGTGGCGCAACAAACTTTTTGGAGCTTTCGCATCTGCATCAAACACAGCGATCAGATCGCCCGTTGCTTGGGATACCACCTGATTTAAAGCACCAGATTTACCACCACCAGAGTTTGGCGCACGGTGAACCACTTTTAACTGAGTGTATTTTTCGGCTAAATCATCTAAAATTTGAGGCGTTTTATCGGTGCTCGCATCATCCACCAGCCACACTTCACACTTTTCGGCAGGATAATCGAGCTGGCATAAATTTTCGACTAAGCGACCAATCACCGCTTCTTCATTTTTCGCAGAAACCACCAACGAAACAGTCGGCGCAGTCGCTAATTGAGCATCTTTGAGCGGAATCGGTTGAGCATCGGGTTCGCGGCTCACAAGGCGTAGCGTTTGGATGAATAATAAACCTGTCGCCCCCAGAACTGCGGTTGATCCCCAGCTTACTGTGTTGAGAATGAAGGCGATCGCCCAGATCATACTAAGCATGAATGCCGATTTCTTGCGACGACCACCCAACCCTTGGAAAAAATCACCCCGAAATTCCTCCTCTGCCTCCCTTGGATCTGTCAATTCATCCAACAAAGCCCCAATAGGGTCGAGGTTCTCCTCATCTTGCCAAGGCTGGTTTGCCATCCTTATCTACTCCTATACCAATTATCACAAACGCTTTACGAAGCTTGAAACTCATGATAATTCATTGCCTCTCAGTATTGAGTTTTCTAAAGGATTTACTACAAAATGACACCAACCCAGCGGCAGATATTGCTTAAGCTTAGGCAGAGATTAACATTTAGCCATCCAGAAAAATATTTCAGCCTGATATTATTTTGAGAACTTTTGAAACCTGAGTTTTTGCCACCAATTCTTAGTCCGTCGTCCCCAAGATCGCACCACTTTCCACTGATCTACAGAATGCAAAAGAGTTACAGCAAGCATGAGATAAGCCGTCCAAAAATGTAAATTTCCCGCCAGATCTAGAGCCGCGTCATCCTGAGGAAAAATATCAGGCAACACAAGACCGAACAGCTTCACATTATTGACTTTGTAGGAATTTGAGAGAAAAACGCCTGTCACTGGTACTGCCCACATAAACAGATATAGCGATGTATGCAATGCCACTTTTTTCAACCATTGGCGCGTGAACTTCGGCTTATGTTTGGTATATTTACGCCACCATACTTGCAACAGCACAACAACCCGCCAGCTCAACAGCATAATCGTGACGACACCGATGGATTTATGAAAATCGTACAAAAAACCAGTGAATGATAAATTATCACCAAACTTGACCATCACCCAGCCGCCGATAAATAAAAGAGGATAAAGTTTCGCCATCCACCAATGCACGGACATCAAGTGCAGAAAGGCGGAATTGCGTCGAGGATGTTTTGGGTTTGGCTGTTTCGTCTGGGCTGGAGTTAAAGTCATAGCGGTTTCAACTAAACTTTTATATCTTTTGTCATGCTTAAGGTAACTAATTAATTGAAAAATTAGTATGTAATTAAGCATCAAACTAATAGAAGTTTGTCTTAGCTTAAAGAGATTTTAGAACCAGAGATTGCATTCAACAAAACTGCTAAATCTCTACAGTTTTTTCATTGGTGCGACGCGGGGATCAATAATTTTTTTACCCAGTTCTGGAAAGAGAATTGCTAAATTTGTCTTTGTGCCATCACCAAAGATGTGAGTGACTTCCCCTTCCCCGAAAGCGTTGTGGTGTACTTTATCTCCAACTGCCCATGTCTCCATTGGCATCGAGGCAATATTTTTACGGGTTTGCTTAGCTTGTCCGGCCTCTGCTCGCTGTTTTTGGCTAATGGACTGCATTTTGGGTTCTGGTTCAGGCACAGCTTTTTGTAAGGATCGCACGTTAGATATAACCAAATCAGTGGGTAGTTCTGCGAGAAATTGCGAAGCGACAGCGGGTTCTCGATGACCCCACATATATCGCTCGCGGGTGTAGCTTAGGAACAGTTGTTCTTGGGCGCGGGTGATACCAACATAACAAAGGCGACGCTCTTCTTCGAGGGCAATGGGATCATTCAGCGATCGCATGTGAGGAAATAAGCCCTGTTCTAAACCGACGAGAAACACGACAGGGAATTCCAAACCCTTCGCGGAGTGGAGCGTCATTAATGAAACTTGCTCGGCTTCGTTTTCAAGGTTATCGAGGTCGGAGGCAAGGGATGCGTTTTCGAGAAAACCGCTGAGGCTTGGATCTTCGCTTTCGTCTTGATATTGCAACATGGCGTTGTACAGCTCGGAAATATTACTAACACGGTTGTCGGCTTCTTCGGTACCTTGGATTTTGAGAGCTTCAACGTAACCGGAATGCTCCATCACATAATCAAGAATGTCTGCGCCGCGCATCTCCGTTAGGCTATCTTGCATCTCGCGGATTAGGCCAGAAAATTGATTGATTTTTTTTGCCGCTCTTCCCGCTACCGTCGCCACGGAAGTCTCATCGTTAAGGATTTCCCAGAGGGGACAACCGAGTTCTTGGGCGGCGTGAGTCAGGCGATCAACGGTAGTTTTGCCGATGCCTCGCTTGGGGGTATTAATCACCCGCGTCAAACTTAAGGTGTCGGCTGGGTTGGCGATCGCCCGCAAATAAGCCAGCGCATCCTTGATTTCTCTGCGGTCATAAAACTTGAAACCCCCCACTACTTGATAAGGAATATTGTGGCGAATGAGCAGATCCTCAAACGGTCGCGATTGGGCATTCGTGCGGTAAAGAATCGCAAAATCACCCCAGTTCAGTTCCGGGTTATGACGACGCAAACCCATCATTTGGTCAAATACAAACCGCGCTTCTTCGCTCTCGTTATCCGCTTTGTGACAATAAATATCTTCTCCCACACCCCGCGTCGCCCGCAATACCTTATCAATGCGCTGAGTATTTTGTTCGATCAAGGCGTTAGCAGCGGCGAGAATATTTTCACGGGAGCGATAATTTTCCTCCAGTTTGACCATCGTGCGAGTGTCTTCATCGGGTAAACCATCGCCAAAATTATTCTGAAATTCCAGCAGAATCGTATAGTCGGCCATGCGAAATGAATAGATCGACTGATCGGCATCCCCCACCACAAACAGCGACCGATTATCCCATTTCCACTCTTCTGGTTTGGGTTCATTATTTGTCCCCAACATCCGAATCAAATCGTATTGAATACGGTTAGTATCCTGATATTCGTCCACCAAAATGTGGTGTAACTGACTATGCCAATAGCCCAGAATTGATTCGTTTTGCTGAAATAAGCGCACTGGAATGAGAATCAAATCATCAAAATCAAGGGCATTATTCGCCGCGAGGGAATCTTGATAAGCTTCGTAGACTTCCGCGACCATTTTGGCCTTATAGCCTCCACCTTCTGAGCGCATGTAATCGTTGGGCGATAAACCGAGGTTTTTGGCGTTACTGATCTGATAGCGGATATTGCGGGGATTAAATTTCTTTTCGTCTAAATTAAGCTGCTGGGTAACGATTTTTTTGATCAATGTCTGCACATCGCTGTCATCAAAAATCGTAAAGTTACGCTTCCATGTGCGACCTTTTTCATCCTGATATTTATTGATGTCAAATCGTAAGATTCGGGCACAAAGACTATGGAATGTGCCGATCCACAGTTTTTTGGTGACTTGTTTATAGACCTGCGATCGCAGCTTTTTTTGCTCAAACTCTGGCAAACTGCTGAAGGGTTTGGCGTGGTGCAGTTCGGCGAGTTGTTGGGCGTAGAGTAATTCCACCCGATCTTTCATCTCACGGGCGGCTTTATTGGTAAAAGTGACCGCCAAAATATTCTCCGGGTCAACGCGATTTTGCCGGATGAGGTGGGCGATACGAAAGGTTAATGCTCTGGTTTTGCCGGAACCTGCTCCTGCCACGACTAAGAGTGGGCCGCAAAAATGCTCGACTGCGCGACGTTGGGAAGGGTTCAGTTGAGCTAGCAGGTCAGTCATGGAAAAGTCAGTGGGGGAAAGTGGTGACTCTCCATTGTAAGGTATTGCTCGGATGAGATTTTAGGCTTGGTCTAGTTCGGCGATCGCCCCTTTATAGAGTTTTCGAATAGATTTGAGTGCAAGTTGGAAAGGTGATTTTTGCGTTTTGACCTCTGTTTCGAGAGACTGAATCCGGTTTAACAATTTTGCTTCTTCTGTATCAATCACGCTATCGCTATAAACGAGCTTGCTGACGGCATCGACGAGTTCTTGATACTCAGTTTCGGTGGCTTGGTCGCCGACATATTCTTCGACGAGGCGGTAACATTCATCTGGTTTGGACTGCACCGCTTCACAGAGCAAAGCCCGAATTTCAGGGTCTTCAGCAAGATTGTGTTGCTCTGCCATGTTGTGGAGATATTGCCGTTCTTCGGTTTGGATTTCGCCATCGATCCAGGCTGCGCTACAGAGGATTTTAAAAAGTTGCTTGTTTTTGTCAAGGGTTTTCATGATGTTTAGGGGGAGTTATATTGGCAAAATGTGCTAAATCTGGCGATCGCCCAAACAATCTCTAGGAATTAGGTCTAGGCTCATCGTCAAAGTTCTCGATAGTTCTAGGCTAATGCCGCTTTCTATAGACTGGCCGGTTTCTGTTGGATATCTTAAACATCGCGATGGTACGGCGATCGCTCCCGAAGCAAAAGAAGACACGGAGACAATAGGACACGGAGATAGGGTGAAACAAAGATGATTGTGAATCGAAACCTTTTTTAATAACATCTTCCCATCACCCGCTCTCCCCCTCTCCGCGTCGCCTCGACAACACTCTCCTCAAAGAGTTAACGATCCCGAACTCAGATTATGCAAATATTTCCCCATGGTTTTACCTCGGGTGAACAGGTTCGGTAAAATAGGCTCACACTTGTGCTGTGAAGGAGTAAAAGGCCAATGTCCTTGCGCGACAAAAATATTGACTGGGAAATTAAAGTCCACGATTTTTATGTGCCTTTGACTTATCAGGGGGAAACTGTGGGCTTAGTTGATCCTCGATATATCAAGAGCATTGCCAATGTACTGAATGGTGAGGAAAGCATCAAAAAAGCGTTACGACTAGCCTGCGAAGATCTACTCGTTGAACAAGGTAAAAATCCGAATGATCTGAGTCGATTAAAAGCTGTGATGCGGCATTACATTACAAAAACACGTAAGCCAAGGATGGGGACTCCGGCGATCGCCGCCTTGCTCAAAGAGAGACAACAAGAATTAGACATTTCACAACTAGAATTCGTGCGTTTTTGTGATTCCTACAAACTATCGCCCGACGATCTCAAAAGCATTTACGCAGGCGAACCCATCGCCAGCAGATTATTTGCACCACTGTGCCGCATCCTCGGTAAAGATACAGACGAATTGATCGCTATCCTAGAAGGACGTGATCTCGAAGACGATGAGGATATGCTCTAAAAATTTCCATGGGATCAATTATCGCTTTCGTCAATATGAAAGGCGGTGTGGGCAAAACCACGACCACCATCAATCTCGCTGCTTGTCTGGCTCAGGATTACCGCAAGCGCGTCCTAATTGTTGATCTCGATAGTCAGATCAATGCGACGCTCAGCTTAATGTCGCCTGTGCAATTTGCCAAACTCAAGAAAGAACACAAAACACTCCGCAACCTCGTCAAACAGTCCGTTGATGAATCGATTACACCACGCTGGGCCGCGACAGAAATTATTCAGACTAATCTATGTGGCATCAATGGGCTAGATATTTTGCCGGGTGATATCGAACTGTACGAAGATTTTGTTTTAGCCGACATTATTTATGAGCGTTCGAACGGCAAGCGGGAAAATTTCCTCAGTTGCTGGCAAGACATGGAGGACAATTTGCTACGTAATATTTTGCGGCCGATCGCCCCGATGTACGATTTTGTCTTGCTAGACTTTTCGCCCGGTGATCATTTGATGACGCGCAGTGGCATTTTGACGAGTGATTATTATGTGATTCCAGCGAAGCCAGAGCCATTGTCGGTTGTTGGAATCGGCATTCTTGAGGGTCGTATTAAGCAATTTAAGGATCTGCAACGCACCAAAATTGAGTTGTTGGGGATTACTTTTACGTCTCTTGGCCGGACAACGAGAATGGCGGCGCAGGTACAGGAACGGTTGGAGCGGGATTTTGGGGCTAGTTCTTTGTTTCAAACAGCAATTCCGATTAATGTGGCGATCGCCCGCGCAGTTGATTTATACAAACCAGTCATCCTCACCGAACCTAAATCAACAGGGGCCAAAGCCTACAAACGCCTTGCGAACGAATTTTTGTACCGCTGGCAGCAGCTCAATAAAACATCCTGATCGCAGAAACTGACGACGGACAATACAGTAGTTGCCTCTTGCTCGTCGTCTACTGCTATGAAACTCAAATTATCAGGATTGTTTGCCTTGCTCATTCCGCTCAGTGGCATTACAAGCTGTGGGCTAATTGCTGCGGAAACAACGACTTCACCTCAAGCCATTATTGTCGAAACAGAATTAACCACCAAACCACGCCAACCGATCGCCGCAACAGAACCGACTGTCACCATTACTCGCTACAAAATTGATAGTCAGTGCAACAAACTGGTGCCGACCGAGCTTGAAATTCCAGCTGATAGCGATCGCCTCGATACCGCCGTCAAAATAATTGTGGGCGATCGCAGCAATGGTGATTTTCGCATCGCCGGTTATCGCCTTAATCTCGACGAAAGTACCAAAACCGCAACATTAGATTTACGCCTACCCCTCGATGCCCCCCGCAACATTTATTCCCTCTCCCACTGTGAGCAATTTGCCCTGCTCGGCGAGATTCGCAAAACCCTCATTAGTAATGCTGATGGCGCTATCGACAACGTTATTTTTCAGATCCAAGGACAGCCTTTTGCATACTGATTTTTTTAGTTGAATTTAATGTCAGTTCATCACAATTTTGGTCGCAATCAACCCGTGGTTTTGTTGCAAATTAGTAAGAAATGGAACCTATACG
>JBARRZ010000205.1:0-7014 GCA_049644465.1 Limnothrix sp. | reverse complement strand
AATCCTCATCGGCAACAACGCCCAAGGTAAATCTAATTTGCTCGAAGCGGTCGAACTCCTCTCTACGCTGAAAACACACCGCACTAGCCGCGATGCTGATTTGGTTTTGAAAGACGCGGCGATCGCCTCAGTTCAAGCCCGTATCACCCGTAGCTACGGCACAGCAGAATTAAACGCAACTATCCGTAGTAAAGGCCGACGCACCCTGAGTCTAAATGGTGAAATTTTGCGACGTCACATTGATGCGCTCGGCACGATTAATGCAGTGCAATTTTCTTGTTTAGATCTCGACCTTGTTCGCGGTGGCCCTGAGGCTCGGCGCACTTGGATTGATAGTTTGTTGGTGCAGCTTGAGCCAATTTATGCCCATATTTTGCAACAATATCAACAGGTTTTGAAACAACGCAATGCACTCTTAAAAAAGATGCGTAAACTGGATCGCGACGGCCTCGCTATCTCCCAAGAGTCAACTCAAGAATTGCAACTGTGGGATCAACAATTAGCGGCGGCTGGCTCACGGGTTACTCGGCGGCGATCGCGCGGCATTGAACGACTATTACCCCTCGCCCAAGTATGGCATCGCAACATCAGCGGCGACACCGAAAAGCTAACGATTCACTACAACCCAAACGTCCAGTGGACAGAGGATGAACCCCAAAAAGTGCAACAGGCTTTTCTCGAAAAAATAGAACAACGCCGCACCGCCGAAAAGCACCAAGGTAGCAGCATGGTCGGCACGCACCGAGATGAAATTGACTTTGAAATTAATGCGACGCCCGCTCGTTTTTATGGATCACAGGGCCAGCAGCGTACGCTTGTTTTGGCTTTGAAATTGGCAGAATTAGAACTAATTGAAGAAGTAATTGGTGAGCCACCATTGCTGTTGCTTGATGATGTTTTGGCGGAACTTGATCCTTCGCGCCAAAATCAATTGTTAGACACGATTCAAGCTAGATTTCAAACCTTAATTACGACGACTCACCTTAATTCCTTTGCCGCAGATTGGCTGAAGCATTCACAAATTTTGACGGTGGAACAAGGACGATTACAGGAACTCGTGTAGATAAAGTAGGCGATCGCCGAAACCCTCAAGTACTTTTCCAGATCTCCAATTTTTTCAAACTGCTTCTTTTAATCCTTAATTTCCCGCCAGCAAAAGTCGGGGGGTTTTTCATTTATTGTTCTTCGGCAAAATTATCGGCATAAAATAAGAACAAAGCACACGGTTTTATCTTGTCATGCTAAAAACAGTCACAGGAACCTATCGGGATGGTCAGGTGCAATGGGATGAGACACCGCCAGATCAAGGTCAATCTCAGGTTTTGGTGACGTTTTTGGAGGCGGGCAAAAGCATCAATATTGAAAAACTAAAGCTATTTATCGAGCACTTAGAAACAATTCAAGGGATTCAGCAGGGATTGGCTGAGGTGGATGCGGGTCAGTCTCGTCCGCTTGGGGATTTTATGGCGGAAATGCAGCAAAAATATGACATTTCAGGTTGAAATTACGCCTATTGCGGAGGCTCAGATCGAGAAGGCTTATCGCTAGAAGATTTACTCGATGATGATTTGGGTTAGGCGATCGCCCAACTCTAAGCACTGGAACGCCCTTTTTTCCAAGACCAGCAGATTTTCTCCAAATTCCCCTCCTCGGAGGGGCTAGGGGTGGGTTCTTCGTATGTTCCGCAACCTATTGAAACCCCTGACCCTCTAAGAGCACCTTCCCCAAGGAAGGAGGGGATATAGAATGGGGGCAAAGATTTAGACCAAGCGGAACACGATGAAACTGCGGCACAAACTTTTGGGGATGGGGTTAGGGGTGGCGGTGCTGTGGGGCAGTCCAATAGTGATTCGACCTGCGCAAGTATTGGCTCAAACGGAAAATCAACAAGATATCAAAGCCCAAGCAGATCAACTTTTGAATCAGGGTCTTGAGCAGTATTACAAAAGTGATTTTCGTGGCGCACTGATTTCTTGGGAAAAATCTTTAGAACTCTATCGACAAATTGGTGACCAACAGGGAGAAGCCAATTCCCTTGGTAATTTGGGCAATGTTTATTACAGTTTGGGAGAATATCAGCGGGCGATCGCCTTTCATCAGCAATCCTTAGACATCGCTAGAGAAATCGGTGACCGACAAGGAGAAGCAAATTCCCTTATTAATTTAGGCATTGCTTACGACAGTTTAGGGGAGTATGAGCAGGCGCTCTCCTTTTATCGGCAATCGTTAGAACTCTACAGACAAATTGGTGACCAACAGGGAGAGGCTAATTCTCTTAGTAATTTGGGACTTGTCTACCTTAGTTTGGGGCAATATCAACAGGCGATTACCTTCCATCAGCAATCCTTAGATATCGCCAAAGAAATCGGTGACCGACAGGGAGCAGCCAATTCCCTGGGCGGTTTGGGACTTGCTTACTTTAGTTTGGGGGACTATCAACAGGCGATCACCTTCCATCAGCAATCCTTAGATGTCAAAAGAGAAATCTTTGACCGAAGGGGAGAAGCTAATTCCCTCGGGAATTTGGGCAATGCTTACTGGAGTTTGGAAGAATATCAGCAGGCAATCGCCTTCCATCAGCAATCCTTAGACATTACTAGAGAAGTCGGTCATCGAAGGGGGGAAGCGTCTTCTCTTAGTAATTTGGGACTTGCTTACGACAGTTTAGGGGAGTATGAGCAGGCGATTGGTTTTTATGAGCAGAGCATTGCAGTCAAAAAAGAGATTGAAGATTCATCCGGTTTGGCTCTGACTTTTTCAAATATCGGCAAACTTTTTAAAGAGCAAGACCAACCAGCCCTCGCTATTATTTTCCTGAAAGAATCAGTCAATATTCGCGAGTCAATCCGCGCAGGTATTACCGATTTAGACAGTTCCCTGCAACAGTCCTATCTTTCCACTATCGAAGATGATTACCGACTCCTCGCCGACCTCCTCCTCCAACAAGACCGCATCCTCGAAGCCCAGCGCGTTCTCGACCTCCTCAAAGTCCAAGAACTCAACGATCTGTTTGATAACGTCCGCGCTGCCGAAGACCAAGAATTTAGCGAAGCCGATTACCGCGATCCAGAAAAGAACTTACTCGCCCTCCACGATCAACGCATCACCCAAGCCCTAAACATCGGCAAAAAAAGACTCCAACTCGAAAGCATCCCAGTAGACCAGCGCAGCAATTCCCAATCCCAACAACTCATCGCCATCCGCAAAGAAGAAAGCACTTTTTACGCCTCCTTCGACGACTTTATCAATAGCCCCCCAGTCCAAACCATCATCACCGACCTCCAAAAACACCTCGACACCAACGAATCCTTTAACCTCTTCGAAGCCCGTAGCCTCCGCGACAACCTGAAAAACCTCCGAGAAATCAGCACAAACTCAGCCATTTTCTATCCCCTCATCCTCGAAGACCGCCTCGAACTCGTCCTCGTCACCGCCGATGCCGCCCCCGTCCGCAAAACCGTCAATATTTCCCGTGGCGAACTCAATCAACTCATTGCCGCTGCCCGCACCACCCTCCTCGAAAAAAGCACCGATTACACCGCCCTCGAAAAACTTCACGAAACCCTCATCGCGCCCCTAGAACCCATCCTCGCCGAAGCCGAAATCGAAACCCTGCTCTATGCCCCCGATGGCGCGTTGCGGTATATCCCCCTCGCCGCCCTCACCGACGGTAACCAATGGCTCATCGAAAAATATCGCAT
This sequence comes from Limnothrix sp., assembly GCA_049644465.1. Lineage (GTDB taxonomy): Bacteria > Cyanobacteriota > Cyanobacteriia > Cyanobacteriales > MRBY01 > MRBY01. The sequence goes on along the minus strand of JBARRZ010000205.1, from coordinate 3,313 downwards.
CAACAATATCACCGCCCTCAGCCTCACCGACTTCGACCAGCCCAGCAGTAACAAAAAACTCAGCGTACTCACCGCCGCCTACACCGACGCTGGCAAAGATATTGAAGTTGATCTCGGTTACCGCCAAATCCCTTTTTCAGGACTCAAATTTGCCGGAACCGAAGTCGCAAACATCGCTCAAATGATTAGCGGCACGAAAAGCCCACGCCTCGACCAAAATTTCACCAAAGAAATCGTCTACGAAATGAACGACTATTCCGTTGTCCACTTCGCGACCCATGCCCAATTTCTCCCCGCCAAACCCAAAGATTCATTTATCGTTTTCGGCAACGGCGAACATTCCACCATCGACGACATCAAAAACTGGGATACCCTCACCAACGTTGATTTAGTTGTGCTCAGTGCCTGCGATACAGGTGTGGGCGATGCTCTCGGCAGCGGTGTCGAAATTTTAGGCTTAGGCTACCGTTTGCAAAGTATCGGCGCACGGGCAACCATGTCATCTCTGTGGCAAGTGAGCGACGAAAGCACCCAAGTTTTGATGACCGAGTTTTATCAACAGTTACAGCGGGGCAATATCTCCAAAGTCGAAGCCCTCCGCCAAGCCCAAGAAACGATGAGCCAAACCCCCGACTATGCGCACCCATACCATTGGGCATCGTTTATCCTCATCGGCAACGGCTTATAGAGTCATACTAGGTTCACATAAAGATTGGACGTTCCCTTCCCTCTTGGCGGGCTGTTTCAAAACCACAGAATCACAGAATAGAGTCAGCTAATGGCTTGTAAATTGATAATTTTGATAATTTTTTATTGATTATGTCTTTTTTTACGGTAACTTTGTTTACCAATTTGTCTCCCTTTGAAAGGGAGATGGCGAAGCCAGAGGGATCCTCAGTCAGTCTAGGCAGATCTTGCTTAATCTCAACAATCACCAATGCTCAAAAGTAAAGAGAAAATAGCAGAGGTAGAATCTTGAGTTGACGGAAATGACCAAAAATTTGATGCTTACCCCGAATCGTATTGATGACCCAAGTCAACCTTCAGGGCGGAGACACTCATTGTCTTTGATATTACTAATTTTCATCATCATGGCTGGCATAAGTAGTGAGTGAGGGACAGTGGCATCGGACGTTTTATCGAACGACATCGCCGATGAATGCCAATCAAGTGCCGCCTAATTTTCGCCACACTCGATAAATCGCCCGGAGGTAATCCAGTAGCACATAGGGAACTTTGGGTCGTAACCCCGCAACAAAAGGGCGATAAAACCAGTAGTAAGCCCGCTTTAGATCCTGCCAAGCATAGCAAGGTTCTGGTTTGAGAAAATCCGAAATATCTACGACCAAGCCCCGACCATCCGCAGCAAGCATTACATTTTTGCCATGAATATCATGGGGATTTAGGCCACGCTGTTTCGCATCGATTAACGCTTGATCTATGTCTTGAATCACCTTTTTAGTGATGGGTATGCCTTGATGGGCGCAATCATAAAGCGTGATGCCATGCAAACGTTTTAAAACCAGAATGCCATCCTTCGCGTAATAACATTCTGAAAAGGCAGGATGGGAACCAAGGCGTTGATAAACTTCTGTTTCTTCGACAAAACCTGTTCTATTTTTCGCATAGATTTTAACGACCCATGCTGGAAAGTCTGGATGGTTGAAAACCGCTGCATAATTACCTTTGCCGAGACATTCCCAAGGTTTTGGATAGTAGTTCACCACAACTGGATGATGGTGATCCTCACTAATGATGTCTACATTGGGGCGCAATTCTCGGTCGATGAGATCACAAAATTCTTTTAGTAATTTAGGCATAGATTAGCTAGGTTTAGGGGTTTTGACGTCGGAATAAACGTTGAGGTTCTGGGAAGTTTTTTTGCAATGTTTATCTCGATTCTGCAAAAACGGCTAAATGAGGTGAGGCGATCGCCCACTCCTTCCCCATTTCTTTTTCTCACTATGTACTCTCAAATTTCAATCTGACTGAGCCACGCTAAAAGCTTGAAGAGATTATAAGCAAGATGACAAGACCGAAGAATGCATAATAATGTTAGAAATATTTGATTCTTTTTGTTTGAGCCGCTTATGACCGCCAAATTGCCTAAGTCCCAACGCCTCAATACGCCCAACCCCGCAAACTACAGTAGTCCTTCTGTGCCGATTTCAGTGTACAAACAGCTTGCAAATGAACTGAATGGTGCCAAAAATGAAGTCTCTGCGCTCAAGTCAGAAAATCAACAGTTGCGCAATAACAATCAGCAATTGCAAGATCAAGTGTTACAGGTGATTCAGGCGGGAGAACATCTTAAACAAATGGTGAATCGTTACGATTTTGGGGCAGACGCTTATCAGTTGAAAGACGCAGAAAAAGCCGATAAACCCAAAGAGCTGGCGCCAGCTTTTGAGATGTCGCAATTGCCTGAGTCTGTGCCAGCAGCAGCAAATCCGATGCCTCGTTACGTCAATCCACCCATGGCGGTGACTGCGCCTCAACCACCAGTTGCCCAAAAGCGATCAGAAGCGCGTACACCCACAAAATCACCGAGGTCGTCGAAAAAATCTGCTCCCATCGCCACGATCGCCCCACCAAAGCACAATAGTAAGGACGAAACGGAAAGTGGTGGTGTAAATGGCTGGGTGATCTTTATCGCGGCGATCGCCATCATTTGTACCGCCTTTGGCGCAGGATACATGGTAGTTTTACCTCTGCTGAACAACAACAATTCCACTGCTCAATAATTTATGGCAAGCATTCAAGCATTACGGGGAACAAAAGATATCTGCGCGCCGGAGATTCTCTACTGGCAGCAGGTCGAGGCAGTGGTGCGCGATTGTCTGGGACGGGCGGCTTTCCAAGAAATTCGTACGCCGATTTTTGAACAAACTAATTTGTTTGAGCGCGGCATCGGCGAAGCAACAGATGTAGTCAGCAAAGAAATGTACTCTTTTACCGATCGTGGCGATCGCCGGATTACGTTGCGGCCAGAAGGAACAGCCGGAGCTGTGCGGGCGTATATCGAAAACAAATTGTTTGCCCAAGGCGGTGTGCAGCGGTTGTGGTACACCGGGCCAATGTTTCGCTACGAACGTCCCCAAGCCGGTCGGCAACGGCAATTTCATCAAGTCGGTGTCGAGGTGCTCGGTAGTGCTGATGCCCGTGCTGATGTGGAAGTGATTGCGATCGCCACTGAGATTTTGCAAAAGCTTGGTCTGAAAAATTTGAGCTTGCAACTGAATTCCGTCGGTAATGGTGAAGATCGCCAAAATTATCGCGATGCCCTCGTTGAATATTTGACGCCTTTTAAAGC
>JBARRZ010000204.1:0-1754 GCA_049644465.1 Limnothrix sp. | reverse complement strand
CTGTAGCGGTATCACGACCTTGGCTACCGCCCATAGAGAGGGGTTTACCGGTGACAACGCCGGGGACAATTTTGCGATAGATGATGCTGTAGTGATCCATCATCCAGCCCATGATCATGGCGTTGGTATAGACATCCGGCGCGAGAATGTCGGTATCGGGGCCAATGGAATCGGCGATCGCCTCAATATAGCCTCGGCTTAATCTCTCTAATTCAGCCTTTGATAATACTTTTGGATCAACCGTAATCCCACCCTTTGCCCCGCCAAATGGTAGGTCAAGTAACGCACATTTAAACGTCATCCAAAACGCCAAAGATTGCACCTCATCGAGGGACACATTCGGGTGATAGCGCACGCCACCTTTACCCGGCCCCCGCGTATCGTCATACCGCACTCGATAACCCCGAAAAATCTTCAGCGAGCCATTATCCATCCGCACGGGAATCGATACCATCAAACTCGTTTTCGGATACTTTAATCGCTCAATCGCATCCTCAGAAATCTCGACATGTTGAAGCGCATTTTCTAGACGAATACTTGCATCGGCCAGTAACGTTGCAGACATCCTTCTCTTCCCCACAGCCCACTAAATCCATACATTTATTCAAGCATGTTCGATCTGCAAAATGTATAATTTGTTACATTTCTCATCTGGGCTTTAGGGAGAAAAGAAGACCTCTAAAATTTCAGCGCTTGAGCTGTTTTGGCGAGGCGGATAAATTCGCGGCGATCGCCGAATTTGGGATGCTGTTGCGGGAGTCTCCTTACTCAAGCGAAAGTTCCTTTGATGAAGTTTTAGAAGGAGAAATAAAGCGGCGATCGCCTCACCTTTAAACTAGGCAACACAGAATCCCAACCCTTTGCTGACAATATATTTGATGCTGCATTTATATAGACAAAATCGAATCTTGATTGTCACTCTTTTGTCGCTGAGGTTCTAGCTCCCTTATGGTTTTTCCATGAGCCGTAACCCACGTATCCTAAAAAATAATTGTTGCTATCACATCACTGTCCGTTGTAATAACCGAGATTTTCACCTCAGTCGCAGACAATGCCGCAACCTTTTTCTCTATGCAATTCGTAAGTGCAAACTGAAATATGACTTTAAGCTCTATGCCCTCTGCATTATGAGCAATCATGTCCACTATTTGCTGGAACCGAGCCAAGCTCACGAACTGCCCAAACTGATGCACTGGCTGAACTGGTACACGGCAATGTGTTTTAACCGGATGCTCAAACGATCTGGTCATTTCTGGGAAAAACGATATCACAGCTCTGCTTTCCCACTTGCTGACAAACAACGGGCTTTAAATACTCTGCGGTATATCCATGCCAACCCAAAAGCGGCGGGTATGCAACAAGGTTTTTTCTATGATTTTAGCAACTACGGCAGTTATGACCGTTTAATGGATGACGGCTTAAGTGATTGGCATCCCGCTTTTCTCGCGCTTGGGACGAGTCTCGATATTTGTGCAGCGATTTATCGAGATTTTTGTAAAAAGTATCGCCCAAAATCAAAGCCAGAACGTAAATATTATTGGGGCACAAAACTACTCGCTCAGTTTGCCAACCTCAAATACTCTGGCAGTGGACGGCGAAAACGAAGACGCAAAACTAGCCCCGGACAACTGAGTCTCTGGGATGACTAGGAGGAAAATCACACCGAAATCAACGCTATCGCCGAAAAATTTGTCCTCACGAACTGTTTTGATCCTAGAGAGAAAGCAAAGAAATATCGCCGACAACAGCAAAGA
>JBARRZ010000203.1:0-7257 GCA_049644465.1 Limnothrix sp. | reverse complement strand
ACTATATATCCTTCAAAGAGGCATATATAGTAATTGCTGCAAACGAACTGAGCGCGAACTTCCTCGATTGGTTAAAAGACAAGCTTGAATTGCGCTACAGCTGAATTAAGTTCTAGAGAGATATTCGAGGAAAGTATAAATGTATCTTTTAACTTGATCCTAGTATCGGTAACTCATTCGGGAGAAACGGTGATCTAGGTAACAGTTCAACGATGATCATGCAACAAACGTGTAAAGCTTGTGTAAATGTTGGATGTTTTTCTTGCTTTTTTCGACATTGCTAAGTACTTAAACCTAAGGTCTATTAAGGGGATTTTGACAGCGATAGTGGATGTAGTAATTCCGGCATTGTGGATTTCTCTAAAAGTTGCAGGTTTGGCGACGATTTTGGCGATGGTTGCCGGGGGATATTTGGCCTACGTAGTTGTGCGCTACAGGTTTTGGGGCAAGTTTTGGCTAGAGGCGATCGCCACTTTACCGTTAGTCATGCCGCCAACAGTCGTTGGTTTTTACCTGTTGCAGCTCTTTGGGCAGAGTAGTTGGTTCGGCGCTTGGCTAAATGAAAGCTTCGGTATTCGCATTATTTTTTCGTGGCAGGGCGCAACAATTGCCGCCGCAGTAATGGCTTTTCCTTTAATGTTTAAAACAACAAAAGCTGCGCTTCAAAGTGTTAATCCGATCTACCTCGAAGCCGCTGCTACTTTGGGCCAGTCGGAATGGCACATTGTTTATAAAGTCTGGGTTCCTTTGGCGAGTCGGGGCATTATTGCCGGAATTTTGCTGAGTTTTACGCGTGCTTTGGGGGAATTTGGGGCAACGTTAATGGTGGCGGGTAATATTCCACGGGTGACGCAAACGATGCCGATGGCGATTTATGAGGCGATTCAGACGGATAATCAAGGGTTAGCGATGGTTTTTGTGGCAATATTGACCGGGATTTCGCTGTTGAGCTTGTTGTTGACGCAATATTTGGAACGGAAATCGATGATTACTGGGCAATTTTTACGGTAATAATTATGCAGCGAAGACCGGATTTGCTTCATCATTCTGCGCTGTTTTGGGTACTGCTGAGTGCGGTGTCTCTGGGTTTGCACGGGGCGATCGCCATGATTTTGTTTCAGCGCATTGCCCGCATTGATAGTGTGAGCACGGTCGATTTGATTGCCATCGAGTTGCTGCCTTTGCCTCCGGAATCTCCTATCTCGCCCAGCCCACCAAACCCCGGTAATACCGTAACAACTGCGCCTCAACCAACCCCCATTCCAACTGCCACTCCTCAAGTACCGGCGATCGCCCCACCACCAACCAACCAAAACAACAAACCGCAAACCTCTCCTCAACCCAATAATTCATCACCAAGCCCAAAATCACCAACACCGACACCGACACCCAAACCCAAACCACCATCCCCAAGTCCTACTTCGAAACCAAAGCCACCTTCTCCAAGCCCTACCCCAAAACCAAAACCGCCCACACCTACACCTCAAGCTCCAAGTCCTCGTCCAACACCTAGCCCCAATCCGCCGACGCCCACACCCAAACCACTTTCCCCTCCCGCTTCGAGTCCTCAGCCTCCCGCAGCACCAACCCCCAATCCTTCCCCGACGCCGACACCCACTCCGACCCCAGCTCCATCGCCAACCCCTGCTCCGACACCGACTCCTGCGCCTACTCCAAATCCAACACCGACGACACCAACATCTCTATCGGTACAACTTGGCACTTTGGCATTAACAAATACCGATCGTGATTTGCCTGATCAGGATGGGGAGGCGAGACCTTTGCAAAATCAGCAACGGCTAGGCAATATTAGTTATCTCATTCCGCCGAGTGTCAAGCTGACGGAAAGATTGGTGATTGATCTGAGTTTGCTCATTGATAATCAAGGCAAAGTTGACGAGGTTTTAACCGCCACCAGCCCTCAAAATTCACTGACTGATGCGCAGGCCAAACAGTTATCTAGCAAAATTTTAGAGTCATGGCAATTTGAACCAACCTATATGGGCGGGCAACCAGTATTTCAGTCTTATTATCTAAGGTTGACGATTGACCCAAACTTTTAACGTCAGACGATTGCAGTCATAATTGAGACGACGAAAATTTTGGTGGTTTCCCTATTTCTGTGATGGCTCTACTAGAAAATGCTTGGTTCGTGGCGATCGCCCTCAATACAATTTTGATTGCCCTTGCTTTTTTGGCCCCGAAAAAACTACTCACACCGCTAGGCTATCTCAACGCGTGGTTGCTGGGCGTATTGGTTTGGGGCAGTCTGCAATGGCAGGGTTATGTCGTGGTGCTGTTTTATTTTGCCGTCGGTGTGGGCGTCACAAAAATCGGCAAAGACATTAAAGAAGCAGCGGGCATTGCTGAAGGACGGGGCGGTCTACGAGGGCCAGAAAATGTCTGGGGTTCAGCCATTATCGGGGCAATTTGCGCTTTAGGCTCTTTATTCGTTTCAGAACCTTGGCAATCATTGTTTTTTCTCGGCTATGTGGCTAGTTTTAGTACAAAGCTCTCTGATACGGCTGCTAGCGAAGTGGGTAAAGCTTACGGCAAACGAACATTTTTAATCACAACGTTTCGGCCTGTGCCTCCCGGAACTGAAGGCGCGGTCAGTTTGGAAGGAACTTTGGCCGGGGTTGTGGCTTCGTTGGCGATCGCCGTCGTTGGTTACGCGATTGGCATGATTGATGGATTGGGGATTCTCTGGTGTGCGATCGCCGCCTTTATCGCCACAAATCTTGAAAGTGTGATCGGCGCAACAATTCAGGAGAAATTCGACCTCTTGACCAACGAAGTTGTGAACATTATTAATACTTTGATCGGGGCAGCCGTCGCGATTGGTCTAGCTTTGCTATATTGGTCGGCGATCGCCTAATCCCTAGCCTTCATGACGACATTTAATTCCGAATCCATCCGCAAACGCAAAAAATATCTTTCCAAAACAAAATTTCTCTCCATTGGCACAAGCGCTCACGGAACCATCGCGATCGGTATTTCTGCCCACGGCATTGTGGCGATCGGCGTTGCTACCCACGGCATCATCTCTATCGGCGTTGTCGCTATGGGCGTAATTTCCTGCGGGCTGGTTTCGATGGGGGCAGTCAGTCTCGGAGCCGTTTCGATGGGTTTATATTCCCTAGGCAAACAAAACATGAGCCTCGTTGAACCCCACGCACATTCAACACCAACGACAATTGAAGATGTAGAAAACAATATAGAATCTCCGCAGCCGATGTTGATGGATGGCGAATCAGAGCATTCCCACTAAATCCATCGATATTGTCGAGATTAACGAGATAAATACAGATCTTTTTTGACTTTGAACAATTGGGGATTTGTGAGTTTTTATCAAAGTAAATGACGCTCTTTGAAAACCTCTAATTTTGAATACCAACTGTTACGCACCCCAGCTAAATCGCAGATACCAAAAGGGAATTAGCACAACCAAAAATATCCAATCCCACGTTTGCAAGCGTAATTGATGCCATTTGACCAGATGTTTTTCTGGGCTTGTGAAACCGCGAATATCCATAGCTGTCGAAATTTGTTCTGCACGCATCAAAAGGTTTTCAAGCAATTTTTCTGAAACCAACAACCACAATTGAAAGCCTTGTTTTAGCCCTAATTTTTTCCAGTCAATCGCTCGTGTGCGCACAGAACGAATTAGGTTTTGAATTTCTTCCAGCACGAGGGGAATAAATCGCAGCGACAAAGTTAGTGTCAAAAGTGTTTCTGTCACAGGTAAATTAAGGCGGCGTAATGGCGAAAAAATGGACTCCAAACCAGCCGTAATTTCTTCAGATGCCGTGGTCAGTAGATATAAATTTGTACTGTATAGAAGCGTAAAAATTTGTGTACTTAATTTGATGCCAAGGTCTAGTTTGAGACGGGTGACTTTGATGAATTTGAATTGCCACATTACATATTCATAGGGTTGGGCGATCGCCAAATTTTCGTCCGGCAAACGCGGTTGATGATCCAACACCAAACCATCCGGCGCAATCAGCGTCATCACAAATAACAGCCCGCAGAAAAACAACAACAAACCCATCTGCTGTTTCCAAACCCGCAGCGGAATTAATGCCGTCAACGTAATCACAATCAGCATTCCCGCCAAAGCCAATCGCCATGGATTATTCGCCAAAATTGGTGCGATCAAAAATGTCATCAACCACACTAACTTAGTGCGTGGATCAAGACGGTGGAGCCAAGTACGAGGCTGCTCTAGATACAACCCAATGGGCAGCGATCGCATCAAATCCATAACAACTAAACTCTCTCCAAAAAACCATCTTCTATTATGTAATATCCTTTAAAATTTCCCGAACTCAGAAAGGAGTATGCTGGATTATGGGCAGAAAACCCACTATAAAAACCCTTTAAAACACGTCCCATGATTAAAAAAATCCTCTTCGCAGACTCCGGTACTGGGCAGATCCAAGACATGCTCAAAAATCTGATGCGACTCCCCGCCTTAAAAGATACAAGCATCAATATTTTGCACGTCGTCAAAAAGCAGCTAACCCCCGACGCAGAACAAGAAAATTACGAAGCTGGCGGTAGGTTACTCGCCCAAGCCATTCAAGATCTCAAACTCAACCCCGAACAAGTCAACACGATCCTACGCCAAGGCGATCCCAAAGACGTCGTACGCAAAGTCGCCGAAGAAATTGATGCAGACCTCATTCTAATGGGTTCCCGTGGTCTCAAGCGTCTCCAATCAATTTTGTCCAACTCAGTCAGTCAGTACGTTTTCCAGCTCACTAACCGCCCCATGCTGCTGGTAAAAGACGATATTTATGTCCGCACCCTAAAAAGAGTGATGGTGGCGATCGACAAATCCGATGCCGCGATGTACGGATTAGAACTTGCCCTACAAATGCTGCGAGACTATCCCGGTTGCGAACTCATTCTCCTGCGTGTGAACCCAGACCTACCAACAAATCTCGAACTATCCCAAGCAGAGATGGACGAAAATCCCACCCTTGCCCCAGCCATACAACGCACCAAACAAATGGGCGTCAACTACAGAACTCTCGTGACAGGCGGTAGACCCGGTGCAACGATCTGTAACCTTGCCGCAGACCAAAACATTGATCTACTTGTTCTCGGTTCCCCCGATCGCCGTCCTTCAGTTGCCAAGACTTTGCCAGATTTAGATCGGCTGCTCGGCACTTCCCTCTCCGACTATGTGCGGGTAAATTCCCCTTGCCCTGTACTCCTCGCTCGGACAGAAGGCCTTACCTAAAAGAGCCCTGCAAATATTCCCGACAACAAAAAGGGTGAAACCAATGGCGGCTTCACCCTTACTAATTTATTAAAAAAACTTTTTAAACTTATTTTCTTGAAGACGTAGTTACCTACTTATGCGGCCTTGTTGGTCTGGATATAAAGGATCAACAAAAATACTGTAGGAACGAGAACAAAAAGAATAGTTGCAATGAAACCAAGATCGTTAACTTGCATTAAATAATCGCCTCTGATTGAGCTAGGTCACGGTATCTAAAGAATATCACTTCTAGCTCCCTTGGGAAGCTGGCAGACTTAGTGAAAATATTTCTGTGTTTGTGGTTATAACTTGACGCCAGTGTTCTGAGCTTGTCTGCTGCGAAGCTCGAAATATTAACAATTTCACTTAGATTTTACTTTTTCTTCTTTTTTCGGTCAGGCTTCGTCGCAACAACCACTTGGCCATTCACAAGGGTTTGACAAGCTAGACGGTAGTTATCTGGGCGTTTAGCGAGACGGCGTTGCTCGAACTCGGTTCTCGGAGAAAGATTTTCCATGCCTTCGAGCACTTCTACCATGCAGGTTGCACATTGACCGATGCCGCCGCAATTCATGAGTTTGGCACCGAAGGTATAAATATCGACACCGTTCTGTAGGGCTTTTTCCCTCAGGTTTGCGCCATTAGATGCGATTACGACTTTGTTATCCGGCATGTAGGTGATATCTGCCATGGGTTCTCCTAATATTGATGCTGGTTGTATTCTATTTTAACAAGGTTAAGTTTTTATAAGAAATTTTACAAAGACCTGTCCCACAATGTGCCAGATGTTGGCTCCATTGCCTTCTATAAAGCGGGTATGATAAATCTCCAGAGCGGAAATTTAGCCCTACACTGCAACTTTCATGGAAGAACTGCTTTATATCGAAGTCCCTACGCCTGATACTAAACAGGTCTGTCATTGGCTCCAGCAGTCGTGGCAGGTGGATGGTGTGGAAAAGCGGGCTACGCCTGATGGTGTGCAGCTTATCGCTGATGGTAAAGAGTTAGCGGTTTTTATCTGGTCAGTGCAGCGGACGACTTATTTAAAAGTTTTTAGGTGGGATGATGGGTTTCCTAGTGCGAAAAATCTTTGTCGAGAATTGACGGCAGCTTTACGCCGGGAATATCCAAATCGTTATCCTGCGCCCCCAGAAATTAAAGCGGGTGAGTCAATTTTTGAGGCTTTGGCGGCAGATTATCCAAAAACGGTGTCCTATTTTCAGAAGTTTCCGCAGGGAGAGTTTGATCTGAACCGGGCTTACTGGTGGGAAAAACGCTGGCGGGAAACGGTGAAAAATCCGCGGGAACCGAAGCAGGTTATTTTTGAGCAAAATCACAAAGTTGATGCCAGTTTGCCTAGCTACGATTTGGTTTATGTGGGCGGTGCGTTGGGGGTGATTCACGCGGCGGTGATGGCACGGCGGGGCTATAAAGTTTTACTGATTGAGCGGTTACCGTTTGGTCGGATGAATCGGGAATGGAATATTTCGCGCAGTGAATTGCAGAGCTTAATTAAGCTGGATTTGTTTAGTGAGGTGGAGATTGAGGGACTGATTGCGAAGGAGTATAAGGATGGATTTAATAAGTTTTTTGATGGGAACAATCCGCCGCATCTGAAGGCTAATATTCTTTACACGCCAACGGTTTTGAATATTGCGATCGCCTCTGAGAATCTTTTGAAAAAATGTGGCGAAAAACTCCGGGCTGCGGGGGGTGAAATTTGGGATGAAACAGATTTTATTAAAGCGGATGTCGGTGCGGATCAAGCACAGGTTTTCACAAAAAATGTGGTGACAGGCGAAGAAAAAATTGCTCAAACTTGCTTAGTAATGGATGCGATGGGGACAGCTTCACCGATCGCCGCACAGCTGAATAAAGGTCGTCCATTTGATAGCGTTTGTCCGACAGTGGGTGCGGTGGTCAAAGGGTTTGACAAAGAGGTTTGGGATGCGGATTATGGCGATGTGCTGAACTCTCACGGGGAT
>JBARRZ010000202.1:0-8384 GCA_049644465.1 Limnothrix sp. | reverse complement strand
GATGTGTAGCCCAGAAGAACCCGATTGGCGTTATGTGGCTGGGCGTTTGCATGTCTGGAGTCTCTGGAAGGATACGCGGGTAGAGCGTGGTTATGGCTACGGTGATTATGCTCAAGCGGTGACGGATAAGCTCAAAGCTGAGGCTTACGATTCACGCTTGTCTCAATATAGCGTTGCGGAACTGAACGAAGCGAATAGCTGGATTAATCCTGATTGGGATCTGGACTACGATTACGCGGGGGCGGTACTGCTCACTAAGCGATATCTGCTGGATTATGAATTGCCTCAAGAAGCATTTTTGACTTGTGCTCTATTGCTTGCTTTGCCAGAGGCGTCTGAGAATCGTCTGAAGTGGGCCAAGAGATTTTATGAGGCGATCGCCACCCGTAAAGTTTCCCTCGCCACCCCAATTTTGGCTAACCTGCGGGTTCCCAATGGTTCGTTATCGAGCTGCTTCATCATTGCGATGGAAGACAACCTCGAAAGTATTTTCCGTGAGATTACCAACGCGGCAAGGATTTCTAAAAATGGTGGCGGCGTTGGCTGTAATGTCAGTCGGATTCGTGCCACTGGCAGCACGGTCATGGGCAAAACCAATGCGTCTGGTGGTGTGATTCCATGGATTAAGCTGCTAAATGATACGGCGATCGCCGTCAATCAGGGTGGCCGTCGCGCTGGTGCGATTACGATTTCTCTCGATGTCTGGCATTTAGATGTGCCTGAATTTTTGGAGATGCAGAGCGAGAACGGTGACCAACGACGCAAAGCCTACGATGTATTTCCACAGCTTGTCGTCACCGATGAATTTATGCGTCGCGTCGAAAACAAAGAGTCATGGATTTTAGTAGATCCTTACGAAGTTAAAGAAAAGCTGGGCATTGAATTAGCCGAGTTGTGGGGTGATAAATTCGATGCCGCTTACCGCCAAATTGAAGCCAGCCTTGATAAAGAAATAACGCTCTACAAACGCATTGATGCCCGTCACCTGTTTAAAGAGATCATGCGATCGCAGATTGAAACAGGGATGCCCTACGTTGCCTTTAAAGACACCATCAATCGCGCCAATCCCAACAAACACGAAGGTTATATCCCCGGCGTGAACCTTTGTGTCGAGAGCTTTTCAAATGTCATCCCCGGCAAACTAGCTCATTCGTGCAACTTGGATTCGTTAAACCTTGCGAACATTGAAGACGATGATTTAGCCGAATCCTGCAAAATCGCTGTGCGGCTGCTCGATAACACTATTGAAATCACGACTAGTCCCTTTGAAGATAGCGGCGCACACAATAGACGTTACCGGACAATTGGCGTCGGTGCGATGGGGTTGGCTGACTGGCTAGCTAAACGCAAACTACGCTACAGCAATATCGAGGCCATCGATCGCCTGTTTGAAGACATCGGTTATCATTGCACTCGCGCTTCGGTAGACCTAGCCAAGGAGCGGGGAGCCTATGCCGCATTTGCAGGCAGTGAGTGGAGTAAAGGTCATCTCATCGGCGCAAAGCCCATTGAGTGGTATCGCGATAATGCAAACGAGGTAGAACGCTGGGAACAACTTAGTGCTGATGTAAAAGAGTATGGGATTCGCAATAGTCATATTACGGCGATCGCCCCCAATACATCCTCATCATTAGTACAGGGTTGCACCGCCAGTATTTTGCCAGCCTACAGCAAATTCTTTTATGACAAATGGGCGAAAGGCACAGTCCCCATCGCGCCCCCCTTCATCGGCAAATCGTTCTGGTTTTACCAAGAAAATAAAAGCCTCGATCAGACAGTCGTGATCAAAGCCGTTGCCACCATGCAAAAGTGGATTGATACGGGCATTTCCATGGAAGTCATTTTCAACCTTAATCAAGGCGTTTACTATCCCGAAGAGCCAGAACGTAGCCTCAAAGCAAAGGACATTTACAACACGCTCATGATGGCATGGAAAGAAGGCTGTAAGGCGATTTACTATGTTCGCACTGTCCAAAAAGATGACTTCAAAGAAGGCTCTGAAGGTTGTGTGTCCTGCGCTAACTAAGATTGAGATCAGGACAAAAAATGAGAGTTTGGGTTAACTGTCTCAATAACTCAAACTCTCGTTTAACTAAGTTTTACGGTAAGACCTTAGTCCGGATTTTATGTGTTGTAGATAGCTCGCAATATTATTCGCCTAAGCTTTAATATTTTCTTCCCAAAGCCTTGGTTCTGCTGCACGACGAATATTCCGCCAGATTTGCGTTCCCGCTAATGTTCCGTCTGCAACAGCGATGGATACTTGGTTTAAACCTTGTTTAAGATCACCGAGCGCAAAAATACGATCATGGCTGGTTTTGCACATATCGTCAGTCACAAGATTTTCACCGCTCCATTCCAGACCAGCGATCGCCTTGAGGTAATGGTTGTGATAGACCGATCCCATATTTACTAAACCTGTCGTTGCTTCAACCATCGTGCCGTCTTCTAATTCGACGCTGCTTAGTTTGTGATTTTCGCCGTGAAATTTGGAGATTTTTTGTTCGTAAAGTGGATAGCCGAAGGAGGCTAGTTTTGCTTTCATTTCGTCGCTGACTGCGACTAAACCATTGGTGAGCACAGAGATGTAGGGGGTAAACCAGTTCATAACAAAGGCGGCGTTGATTTGGCCTTCTGTGCCGGCGATCAAGACTGCTTTTTGATCCCACATGTCGTAGCCGTCACAAATCATGCACACATGCAATGTGTAGCCGGCGTAATCATAGACGTTTTGCAGATCGCCTGTCTTTGGCAGGTTGTCCATAATGCCGGAGGCGGCGACGAGATATTTGCTACGAAAGACGGGATAAGTGCTGTCTTTGCGGCCAACTTTGACTTTGACGGCAAAGGTTTCGCCTTCGTCGGTGACGTCTTCGACATAGGCTCTGAGATGATCTGCGCCCCATTCGATGGCTTGTTTGGTGCTTTGGGTTAATACGTCTCTGCCGGGGGTGCTGGGGTCAAGTCCGACATAGTTTCTGACGTCTTGCATCCAGAGCGATCGCCCACGTCCTTTTTCAATAATCAGGCAAGTTAGACCGTAGCGAGCGAGATAAATTGCTGCGGATAAGCCACCCATCCCTCCACCGACAATGATGGCGTCATAAATTGTGTCTAAACGGGTTTCGAGGTTTTTACTGGAAAGTTTCATTGCACATTCCTCCAGTGGATGAGTGGTTGATGGTGAGCAGCGGGATGAAAAAGCAAGGTAGGCGATCGCCGCCCCCTTGCCTTTCATTTAAGCAAAATCAATCGATGATTGAGAACTTAAAAATATAAAAAGTGAATGAGCTAAAAATTAGCCAACAAACGCTTTTCTCGGTTCAGAAACGCCGGGAGCAGCTTCGCCCTTGAGGTAGGCAAGCATTGTGTCAGCATCAGAAACTTCAAAAGGATCAGTTGGGCAGTTGTCGCCAAAGTCAGGCTCAACAAACATTTGCTCGATTTCGCCATCATTGACGACCATCGAATAACGCCAAGAGCGAGACCCAAAACCAATATTTGTTTTCTCGACGAGCATACCCATTTTGCGAGTGAATTCGCCGTTGCCATCAGGTAGCAAAAATACTTTTTCTGCGCCGATTTCCTTGCCCCATTTGAACATGACGAAAGCATCGTTTACAGAAACACAAACAATCTTGTCAACGCCGAGTGCTTCAAATTCGCTGTAGAGTTCTTCGTAGCGGGGTAGGTGGTTAGAAGAGCAGGTGGGAGTGAATGCGCCGGGAAGGGAGAATACGACAACTTTCTTGCCAGAAAAAAGCTCACCAGTATTGAGATCTTTCCAGTCGTAGGGATTAGGCCCTTCTACAGATTCGTCGCGCACACGGGTTTTAAAAACTACGTCAGGTACCTTAGCCATATTTGCCTCTTGGGTTGATTTGATAATAGTTAACAGCAGCAAAATATTACTGCTTGCTACAAATAAGAATAATTCTTATTTAGGAATAAGTCAAGGTGCTTTCGTCTAGAAACGTCTAGGGATTGAACGGAAAGACAAAGGGCACAATGGCACAAGTCACGACCCAAAAAATGAGGTTTAGGGGGATGCCGATGCGTAAATAGTCGGTAAATTTGTAACCACCGGGGCCATAGACCATGAGGTTTGTTTGGTAGCCAATGGGGGTGGAAAAGCTGGCGGAAGCAGCCATCATCACGGCGATCGCAAAGGGAATCATGTCTACGCCAAGGCTATTTGAGAGCGACAGGGCAATGGGAAACATGAGGGCGGCGGCGGCATTGTTGGTAATGAGTTCGGTGAGTAAGCCGGTGATGCCATAGACCACAATCAGAGTAATCATGGGTTTGTTGTCGGCCAGTTGGAGGAGGGTGTTGGCGATCGCCTCGGCTGCGCCAGTGATTTCGAGTGCTTTACCGAGACCGAAGGCTGCACCAATCACGAGAATGACGGGCCATTCAATATTTTTTAAGGAGCGTGTTGGCGAACAACAGCCAGTCATCATCATGGCGATCGCCGCCAACGTCGCCGCCTTTAACATCGATAGCCAGCCGAAAACCGTACAGAAAACCATTGCTAGCAAAATAACCAGCGCGATTGGTGCCCGGTCGTGACGCATCGGCTCAGAATCAGGGATTTCACTAACCAGATAAAAATCTCGTGAACCTCGTTGTTGTTCAATAAACGTCGGGTGCGTTTCTAGCAGCAAAGTATCACCTGCCTGCAAACGGATTTCACCAATTTTGCCCTCAAGGCGTACACCATTCCGAGCCACTGCCAAAATCACCGCATTATAACGACTCCGAAATTGCCCTTCGCGAATCGTTTGTCGCAACAGAGGACAAGTATTAGAAACAACTGCCTCAATCAAACAGCGTTCCGAACGAGGCGTATCGAGCTTAAACACTTGATTTGTCGCTGGCTGTAAACCCCGCAAGCGATTTAAATCGAGAATAGAATCAACTGCTCCAACAAAGACGAGCTGATCATTAACTTGCAACACTTCGCGTGGACTAACAGCCGGTAATACGAGCGCATCTCTAGCAATTTCAATCAAATATAGGTTTGGTAGATTTCGTAGACCTGCGGCTTCAATACTTTGGCCAATGAGTGGACTCCCTTCGTTAACCACCATTTCGACGGTGTATTCTTTCATATCATCTTCGTCGCTGATAGCAGGTTTGCGCTCAGGCAGTAGCCAACGATGGGTCAGCATGATAAACAAAGTACCGGCGATCGCACAGGGGATACCCACCCAAGCAATATCAAAAATGCCTAAACCCGCATAATCCGTTTCCGCAATCAGCAGGCCATTCACGACCAAATTTGTACTCGTGCCGATGAGTGTGCAACAGCCACCAAACAACGCCGAATAACTGAGGGGCAACATTAGTTTTGAAGGGCTGATGCGCAATTTTTTGCACCATTCATTCACAATCGGGATAAACATCGCGACGACAGGCGTATTGTTCAAAAACGCACTGAGCCCCATTACTGGCAGCATCATGCGGATTAGAGCGGCGGACTCTCCTTTTGGCAAACCCAGTACTTTTTGAGAAATCCAGCCCAATGAACCCGTTTGTTGTAGCCCCGTCACGACCAGATACAACACAGCAATTGTGATCAAACCTTCATTGCTAAACCCGGCCAAACTAGTCTCAGTGTCCAAAATGCCTGTGGTTAACAAAACGCCTAGCGCGCCCAAAAAAATAACTTCTGCGGGTAACGGCGTCATCGCGTTGAGTACAAAAGCCACGAAAGTCAGGGCAATGGTTAACCATCCCGCCCATTCCAGTGTGCCTAGCGCAGAATCAGCCCCTGTCGTTTGCCACCACCCCGCCATTAGGGCGATCGCCACGGTGCTGACACCACAAGCAAGGTAATGCTTTCTTCTGCGGAAAGAAGACCAGCGTTCAACAGTTTGTCTGAGCGTCATAAGGTGAGATTCATGAAAATCAACTCAAATTGTAGAGGAAAACATTAGCAATCTAGTGATTGTGTCAGTAAAGCGGCACGTCTAATCCGCACAACAAAGACCACCTATTATTCAAAACAAACAATTACAATCTAATTATTTCTAGTAGCTAAACTTTTTTAGCTCAAACAAAGCTAATGGATAAATCAGCACTTTTAGCCGCCAATTGCTAAGGAAACTCGCTCACCACCAACCGCTTGCATTTTGCTGAGTAATTGAGCTAATTGCTCATAAGAAGCTTGTTTATCTACTGTCAAAATAATGTCTCCTTCCGGATTGGACATTAAATAAGCTTTAATTCTGGCCTCTAATTCTTCATCAGATAAAACTTGATTTTCCAAAGAAATATTTCCACTAGCTTCCAAGCCAACAACCATCGGATTCGATGTTTTTATTTCTGAACCCGTATTTTCAGCGTCATCTACATTTGGTAGCGTGATATTTAAAGTTTTTTGAGTCGTTAAAGTCATCGAAACTAAAACAAAGAATGTGAGAATTGTCATCACGACATCCATCATCGGCAACAAATTAATGACAGGCATCTGAGAACTGCGAGAGTTTGACCTAAAACGCATATTGATAATGATTTAGACTAAAAAATTATTCAGAGAGACTAGCAGATTGCGAATAACTCACTTGGGAATTATTATTTTTGATCACTTCTTGATGAAATAGTGGTTCATACCAAATTTGCCGATAAACTAATTCCAGCTCTCCACCAACTGTCGAAAAATACTCTTCTTGCTGCGTTTGGAGGGTGACCAATAAGCGAAAAATTGACAGGGCAAGAATAGCCACAATCATGCCACCCGCTGTTGTGGTTAGTGCCTCACCGATACCTGCTGCTGCTTTGCCCAAATCAACGTTTTCGCTGCCAATATTGAGATTAGAAAAAGTTAGGATTAGTCCAGTCACTGTTCCGAGTAAGCCGAATAAAGGTGCTAGGCCAATGACACTTTCGAGCAATTTATCACCCTGACGCATCCTAAAAAATTCCTTGTCACCAGCTGTTTCTAAGGCCAAGCGGAACGTCTCTGGGGTTGGTTGATTGAGCTTTAATGGAGCCAGTAAAAAACGACCAATTGGTAAATCTTTGGCTCGACGGGCGATCGCCGCCGCTTGATCTAGATCAGTGTGGGCCGCCCGCATCACATCTTCAACAATTTTGTTTTCCTGACTCAGAAGTTGATACCAAAACCAAGCCCTCTCTATACCGCGACCAATAGTGATGACAGACATGAAAAATAGAGGTACCATCATTGGCCCTCCCTGCGCGATAAAATCGTAAATATTAGCCATAGAATTCACTATCTATTTGAAGAATTATTTGGGTTGCGGTAATTGATTCCAAGTAACAGTGATTGTACCGGTATCTGATTTGTCTCTTAATACGTTTATGTATGTTGATTGGCCATCTTTTGAAAGTATGTAAACATCACCATCACCGTAAGGTTGACCCTTGGTGATTGTATAACCAGCTTGCTCATTAACTCGTATAGTTGCAACTATGAAAGAAAGATCTAACCCTTCGGCAAACTCAATAGAGTCAATTTCTGCGCGCTTAGTATTGCCCTCACAAAACAACTCTGGCTGAGCAAATTGTTTACAATTAAACTCTGCTACCGAACCGTCACTATTTAAGAGTGGATTTTGGTCAGTATTCTCACCAGCAATTAGCTGATCTATGTCAAGAAACTGCTCGGATAATGTGTAGGCCGTCTCAGTTTTTTCTGAATTTTCTAAAGTGAACAAACTCAAAAATTCTGTTCGATCATTACGAGTAATTCGATATACTTTGCTGTTTTCTGTGCTGGCAACTTCATAGAAAACATATTTATTTTTTGCTAATTCTTGTTCAAAAAAACGAGTGACTTGAGCAAGATTATCTTTCGTTCGCATACAAAAATCTAATTCCAAACAGCCGGTTTGGGAGTCTGGATAAACAGGAAAATCTTCCCATTTACTTGTTTTTGCCGGAGGGGTTTTGACTTCTAATTTTTTTTGAATGGGTGTTGTTTTTGAAGGGATTGTTGCTGATCCTTTTTTGTCAGCGGGAATGACGGTCTGCTGAGTTGTCTTTTGAGGCGGGGTGGTGGGATATGTTGGATAAATTGATTGCCGAGCAAGAGGTCGTGAAAAAGTCTGAGGGGCTGACATCTCTGGTTTTGGCGCAGGTGTTGGTAATGCTGGCGGTAGGTTGGGTCGTGTATTTTGTTCGGCGGGTAATACGGCCAACTCTGGATTTTGGGCCTGCGGCAGTGAAGTTAAGCTGATTGTTTTTTTCGTGGAGATGGGTGTTGAGCTAGATTCGGTTTTCGGTAAAGGCATCAACAACAGCATTACATGCAACAGCAGCGACAAAGAAATGCCGCCCCACAACACAGTGTTCGGGCGATCGCCGCCCTTCGGAGAATGGAGCCAAGCCGTAGACTGTTCTGGCTGCTCAACATC
>JBARRZ010000201.1:0-14087 GCA_049644465.1 Limnothrix sp. | reverse complement strand
CCTGCAGCCCCATCTCCCGGTCGTCAGTGTGCAACTATTTGAATCTCCAGAACTCTGGGCAGAATACCAAGGAAATAATATGGAAGCGACTCTCTCTCTCAAAACTCACTTCAGTGCGGCTCACCGTCTGGCTTTGCCGGAATTGACTTTAGAGCAAAACAGCGAAATTTATGGTCTTTGTGCGCGGGTAAATGGCCATGGTCACAATTATCATCTCGAAATTACGGTGGCGGGTGAGATGGATCCTCGCACTGGCATGATTGTTGATCTGGGTGAGCTAGAGGCGGCGATCGCCGAACATGTGGTAACCCCGTTTGACCACACTTTTCTAAATAAAGATGTGCCTTATTTCGCGGAGGTTGTGCCCACTGCAGAAAATATTGCGTTGCGCATTGCTCAGTTATTGCAGGAGCCTGTAGCGAAATTGGGTGCTGAACTAGACAAAGTTCATCTCATTGAAAGCCCGAATAATTCTTGCACGATCAATTGTCGTAAGTCTGCTGTGAAAACGGCAACGAAGGCTGAGCCTGCTTTAGCTGCGGTTTAACTAATTTGCTTGTTCGTTAACCAAAACAGAAGAACAAGCATTTTTAAACATTCAAATATTGCAACCTCTTTGATTAATCAAGGGGGTTTTATTTTTTCTATAAATAGCGATGGATGCGGGGATTGAGCTTTTCGCGGACAAGTTCACCTTTGGCGATCGCCTCACAGAGTTGCGGTACATCTTCGACCTGAACGCGACAATACCAAGTCTCATCAGGGACAACCCGGACTGTCGGCGCGATACTGCACTGTCCTTGACAATTTGAGGCACAAACTTTGATGTTTTCTGGTAAATCTGCGGCTTTGAACGCGTCGAGAATGACGGCAGCTTGTTGGTCTTGGCAGGAGGTATTTTGGCAAATTAGAATGTGGCGATCGCCGGGCTGGAGCGGAGAATGAACTTCAATAATTTCCTTAGGCATAATGGCGATCTAAATAATGTTCGGTGAATGATTCGGACTAAAATTAAAACTTACGTGCTGGGCAAGATTTATGAGTAAGCAGCCGCTCCGTATTTTAATTTTAGGAGATGAGTCGAGGCGATCGCCGATCATCGAGCACCTACAGCGGGTTGAATATTGGCAGGTGACTTGGCAATGGCTGGCGCAACTCCCGGCGCAGATCAGCAATTTTGACCTATGCCTATGCTGGGACGAAACTTGGCCTCAGGTGCAGGCTGCGACCTTACTCACGATTGTAATTACAGATCAATCACTCCTCCTCGCGCCCCATCAGGATCGAATTCCGATTGATTTTGTTTCGCCTTTTGCCCTAACGCAAACCATTCGTCTGTTGTTGAAAAAAGAGGGCGATCGCCCACAAACCGCAACCATCGAGCAACTCCAAGAAGATCTCCACTTCACACAAATCATTGCCCAATTTTCGCAGACACTATCGCGGCCCAGCTCAAGCCTAAACGCAGCTTTCGGTATCTTAGGTAAAAATTTAGACGCTGATCAGATCACTATTTTGCAATGGCAGCAAAGTCCACGAAAAGCCGCCGCCAAAATTCTCCACCAGTGGTCAGCAAAAAATACACCTGCCTGCTACGAAAAAATCGCAAACATTTCTGAAGCATGGTGGCAAACGCTCTTTAAAGAAGAAGATATTGTTCAACTGAAAAATCGTGATCAGTATCCAGATTTGGTCGCCATCCTCCAAGAATTAAATATTTTTTCTCTATTAGCAACACCCGTTTTAGACGAGAGAGGACATCTCTGGGGACATCTCATTTTGACCAGCGATCGCCCGATTTCAAACTCTTTAGAAACGCTGGCATTACACACGCTTCAGATGGCAGCAGAGTTAATCCACCATTATTTTTTACGGCAGACTGCACAGTGTGATCTAAAAGCTTCAGAATCACTGTATTCCGGCATTGTGATCCATTCTGCGGAAGCAATTTTTTTGGTCGAGATTCAGGCCGGTTTAAGATTTGCCTTCGTAATGGTCAACCCCATCTACGCTGAAAAAGTCGGGCTAGCAGTTGAGCAAATTATTGGGCGATCGCCGGAAGATATTTTTCCCGGCCCTCTCGCTTTTCAGATTAGACAATCCTTATATGGCTGCTACAAAATTGGTGAAAGCCTATTTTTTGAAGAAACCCTCAATTTCGCCATCAGCGAACAAATTTGGCGGACTTGCTTAGTGCCCATTCGCGATCGCCAAGGCAATATTGTGCAAATTCAGGGCAGCGCGCGGGATGTAACCCAAGAACGTCAGTTCGAACAAATAAGAATGCGCCATAATCGGCATCAAACTTTGTTAGCCTCACTCGCGCTCAAAATTTTAGAATCTTGGCAAATGGCAGAAATGTTAGCTACTACCGTCGCTGAATTGCGCAAAGCACTCCGAGCAGATCGGGTGATTTTTTGGGAAATTGTTGATGAACAACACGGTGTCGTGACCGCAGAGTCGGCGATCGCCTCAGTGACTTCCATGCTAAACAAGCAATTTCCCGTTGCAGCCTTTAACCGTGGTGATTTTAGTATTTTTCGCCAAGGCGAAATTCAAACTTGCATCGATACTGACGCCGCCCAATTCCCCACTGCCCATGACAACATGCTCCGCACTCATGACGTTTTAGGCTATGTCGTACTGCCTGTGCTGGTGAATGACATCGATTCTTACGGTGAACCAATTCTTAAAGGCTTAATCTGCGTCCAGCAATGTTCTCAAGTGACGCCTTGGACAACCGACGAGCTAGATTTTTTACGGCAACTAATCATCCAGATTTGCATTGCTTTTAACCAAGCGGAACTAGTGCATCGTCAACAACTAAATGCGGCGGAATTAGCCCGTTCAAATAAAGAGCTTGAACAGTTTGCATACATCGCTTCTCATGATCTCCAAGAACCGCTACAAATCGTGTGTAATTATGCCCAGCTGCTAGAAAAACGGAGCGGCGATCGCCTCGAACCCCGCTCTATCCGCTACATCTATCACATCGTCGAAGGGGCAAAGCAAATGCAACAGCAAATCACCGATTTACTGAGCTACTCTCGCCTCAACACACAACAAAAGCCTTTGCAACTTATTGACAGTCGTCAGCCTCTGACCGAGGCGATCGCCAACCTCCGACTAAAAATCAAACAAAATCAAGTAGAACTCCATTTACCCCAAAATTTGCCGATCGTTTTAGGAGATGCTTTTTCCTTAAAAAGTCTCTGGCAGAATCTACTCAGTAATGCCATCAAATATCGCGGCGATCGCCCCCTAAAAATCGAGATTCTCTGCGAGCAGCAAGAAGAAGAACAAATGTGGCTGTTTAAAGTAAAAGACAATGGCATTGGCATCGACAGTCAGTATCAAGAGCGGATTTTCCAAATTTTTCAACGGCTCCATACCCACGAAGAATATCCCGGTACAGGCATCGGCCTAGCGATCTGCCAGCGCATTGTTTCTCTCCACGGCGGACAAATTTGGGTTGAATCAGAGATACAAGTGGGCAGCACTTTTTGCTTTACACTTCATGAAAAAACAACATATTAAAAAACAAAAGCGCTTCGCAAAACTCATTATTTTCACAGTAATTCTTCTTCAATCGTATTAGCAAGAAAAAAATACGCTTGCAATAAAAGATAGTTAAAAATATATACTTAAGTATTCTGCATTGGTCAACTATTAAATAGCATAGATCGAAGCTGCAAATCTACGTTCTTTGGCGTGCTATCAATCGCTCGATCCATTATAAAAAGAAAGTTCTATATTAAGTCGAATGGCGGAACTGTTCAGTTTAGAACCATGGCATCATATAGATATTCACAGGAATTTTGTATCTCAGAAAAACATAGAAAGAATGCAAATATTCAAAAAAACTTTGCTCGTTGAATTACAGCAGAAGCATTATTTTTTTGACAAGCTAGATAGATCAGAAATTGTTTATCTCTATGAATTTAGAGCCGGATAGCTGTATTAGCTCTAAACATTACACTCTTTTTTACGATTCTATTATTTAATGCAATGCTGTACTTAATGGCTAACTCTAATGGGATTGACGACACTCTTTCAGACCTAGTTAAAGGGGTTAATCAGTCTTCTGTTGAAGAAAAAGAAAAATCTAGCGCCGTGAATTGTGACAGTTACTCCGTTTTGCTCGTAGAGGATCAAGTTGGTTATCTTGAGCTGATGTGTGAGGCGATCGCCGGCCTGCTCCAGAACATTACAGTCGAAACCGCGAATAATGGCGAACAAGCTTGGTCTTTGTTGAATCTTGACGCGTCGATGACAGAGAAGCCCATTGCGTATCCTTCTTTGATTATCACTGACCTGAATTTGCCAAGACTGTCGGGTTTAGAATTGTTGTCGCGCATCAAAAAAGACCAAAAACTGCAAGCTATCCCGATTGTTGTATTTAGTACTTCTCAGGCAGAATCTGATATTTTGAGCTGCTATCAAGCCCACGCGAATTGCTTTATTACAAAGCCACGCGATCTAGATGCTTTCATTGAAGTTGTCCAAAGTATCGTGACTTTTTGGCTCAATCTAGTGTGCTTGCCAGAACCTTTTTCTAGCTAGCTTCTGCGAGAAAAATAGAAAGTCTCCAAAGATATCTTTTGCTCTCGTCAACATTCATATTGGCGATCGCCCACCATCTTAATATTTCGGTCTGGTTTGACGATCTTTGTTAATAGATTTTACCGGGCGATCGCTACGGTTTCACAACATATTCAGTCTCAACAGGCTCCACGATGTCTTCACGAACAAGAGCTTGATAAATCATGGCCGAAAGTTCTGCGCGAGTAGTCGGCTTCTCTGGATTTAGCTCAGACACATCAGGATAGTTGACAACGAAACTGTTTGCAGTCGCAGCAGCCATTTTTTCTGTCGCCCATTTTGGAATCTCACTAGCGTCAGAATAACGACCTAATGCAGCTTCAGTATCGGCTGGCGGCTCCACCCCTAAGCCTGTAACTAATGTTGTCAAAGCTTGCGCTCTGGTAACCGGAATATTTGGCTTAAAAGTTTCATCAGGGAACCCAGTCATAAATCCACCTTTGACAACTTCACCAATCGATTCTCTAGCCCAGTTATCAGACTCGACATCAGAAAATTCTAGATTCTCTTTATCGGTGGTGAGATCAAAGGTTTTGGAGACGATGTTAGCGACTTGCGATCGCGTCACCGGCTCATCAGGTCTAAATGTCCCATTCTCATAGCCCGAAATCAACCCACGACTGCTGAGTGCGTCAATATAAGTTTTTGCCCAGTGATCATCCGGTACATCTTTAAAGTTAACGGCTTCTTGTGGCTCGGTTCTGGCTGCTTCTGAAGCAGTAATTGTATTGACATCTGATGCGTTGTTCTTTGGTGTATTATCAGCGTCAATCACGGTTACATTAGGTTCATCAGCCAGCACTCTTTCTGCGGTCATAGCTGCACCAGTGACTCCTGCTGCTGCACCAGCCGCACGACCTCTCACATCTTCCAGAACAGATTTACGAGCAGCGAGCCGTTCACGTCTGGTGACGGTCTCTCCGGACAGCTCGGCTTGAGCAGCATCCGACGCCGTGCCAACAGGTTCAGCAGAGATTTCATCTGAGTCGATCTCTGAATCGGCAATATCAGCGGCAACTGGCGCAGACTCGATCAGTGCGGAGTTAGCTGCTGGCGGTGCACTGTCACTCAATAGGCTGATGTCACCTCGGGTTAGGCTCCAAAACAAAATGCTACCCAGCGAAAGAAAAGCTACGAATAAAGCCACCAGTTCATCAGACGTCAACGGCTTTAGCGATGATCCTGTTGCTGGCTCATCAGTCTGCCGAGCAGGGGTCTGATCATCGTTGTTGGGGGGGTCTATTGGAGATTGGGTCACGATGCTTGATTTCCACGCGCTTACTAGCTCATAAAATAATGCATTTCGGTCACAAAGGTCATCGATCGAAAGATCAGTAATTTTACTTAAAGAAGTAGACGATTCGACGAGATAAGCAAATTTGCTTATTGAAGGAACGCTGGAAATGGTCTAGGAAAGGCGATCGCCCACCACCACACGAGACACGGGTAATGTTTGCTGGGTAACAGTTGAAGACTTGCTGTTTCTCTAGATGGATCACAATCATAAATCGGACTAACGTTATTGAGAAAAGCTATCTGCGGATTCTGCGACTATTGTTCATAGAAAGCTGAAGCCTCTTCCCATTTGTGATGAATCCTTCTGCGGTTCCCTGCTGAAAAAACGTCATCTTTTCATCAATCAGAACATCAGCCTCGGTTTTTTGTTGAGTTTGAAGGAAAAGTACGGAAGTTGGTAGAAGTTTTTAGCCGTTACAGTGCAAGTTCCTAATAGCATGCCCGCACTATCGAATAGACTCTGAAGCTAACGCAAAGTAACCATAGATTTTCCTCAACCTAGAACTTTTAAAAAATAAATCTCTACATTTTAGTGGGAGATCTCTGACAGCACAGTGACGGTAACCTAAACTTTGAAAAGGTGAGATTTTCTCGGACTTAACGAGATGGAGAGCAGCGTAGCAAAGGGAATTTTAAATTAAACAATACAAACTAAAAAAATTTTCCGACAGTCATAGTTTTTCACTAGAAATCACAATTGTTGAAAATTTTCACGAGACGAAAATAACAGCAATTATTAATTTTTCAATAACTCTGCCAGACTCTCGGCAGTGTCAAAGTCTGAGGAGAATACAGCGATCGCCATTCCTTTAGCAATGACAAGAACCAGCGTTTCACCTCCGTCGAAGAATTTCCCCGGTAGCGACAGAGAACCCCCTTCGGTAACTGTGTTATTCCGCCTAGACCTTGCGAAATTTGTCCCATTGTTTCTCGAAATTCTGTGATCTGTTCGTCGCTAATTTCTAGCCCCACCAATGCCAAACTACTAACTACAGCCTGATTATTGAGACCATTCCACGACGCAAACACATTCGGATCGCCCGGTAACCACTGGCGATCGCCCCAAAGCAACTCATCCCCCTGCCAAATTTCCGTAGCCCCGCGCCAGTTTCCCGAATGAAACTTTTCGCCCCGCGCCGTGCGCCCAAACCGGAGAATTTCCCAGCCGCACCACACCGCATTTTCCGCCAAATTCACCCGCAGCGATTGCCGATATTCCGCCCCATCAAACACAATCGTTTCTTGCGGAAAATATTCCAGCACCGAACCCGCCGCCTGATTGATTACCCCATCCTGAATGGCTGTCTGCCCATTACTTTTGTAGAGTTTGTTTGCCGCTGCCGTAGTGAGAAAAACATGACTATCCCGTGCCAAATCTAGAGACACAGACAGGCGATCGCCACCAACAATCCCCCCCGCCGTATGCAGCAAAATCGTATGACAAATTGCATTTCCCTCCGGATAAAATGGCTTTTGAATCCGAAAAGGAGACTGAGTAAAACAGCCGCACATTGCAGTTTTGTCCGCCTGTCGTTGATAGCTTAATTGCACCTTTCCGTGCCAAGCAGGCATTTCTAAAGAATCTTGTTGCGATCGCACATTTACCCCTTATTAGCTGGTTTTCCACCACATTCCTTGAGGATAACGCGATCCCCTAGCACCGCTCATGAAAAACGATGATGTTACGATCCCAAAGAAATTTGATTTCATAAACAGTCCCAGATTCTAGTTGCCCCTGTGGATTAGATGTTTTATCGTGAGAAAAAAATTTGCAATAATAATTTTCAAAAAAAGCCAAGGAAATATTATAAGGAGACCCTATGTACGTAGTCCAGATTGCTTCTGAATGTGCACCCGTTGCCAAAGTCGGGGGACTAGGTGATGTCGTGTACGGACTCAGTCGCGAGCTCAGTCTCCGAGGGCACACCGTCGAAATCATTTTGCCCAAATACGACTGTATGCGCTACGACCACATTTGGGGCATCCACGAAGCCTACAAAGATTTGTGGGTACCTTGGTTTGACGGCAAAATCCACTGCACCGTCTATTGCGGCTGGGTCCACGGCCAACTTTGCTTTTTCATCGAACCCCACTCCGAAGACAACTTTTTTGAGCGAGGTTTCTTTTATGGCGGACACGACGACCCGATGCGTTTCGCCTTTTTTAGCAAAGCCGCTCTCGAATTTCTTCAGCAGTCTAATAAATGCCCAGACATAATCCACTGCCACGATTGGCAAACTGGTTTACTGCCCGTGATGCTGTACGAAATGTATAAATGGCATGGCCTCGCGAATCAGCGCATTTGCTTTACCATTCACAACTTTAAGCACCAAGGGATGGCCGGCGTTGAGGTTCTGCGCGCAACTGGATTAAATAACGAAGGCTACTATTTCCATTACGATCGCTTACAAGACAATTTCAATCCTTTTGCGATCAATTTCATGAAATCTGGCATCGTTTACGCAAACGCGGTGACAACGGTTTCACCTCACCATGCTTGGGAAGCCCACAATACAGAGATTGGTTGTGGCCTTAGTCATACTCTCTATCGGCATCAGGATAAGTTCCAAGGTATCCTCAACGGCGTTGATTATAGTATCTGGAACCCGGAAGTTGATCACACTATTCCGTTTCAGTACACACCGGATACGCTCGAAGACAAGGCTAAAAATAAAAAAGCTCTGCGCGATCGCCTGTTGTTAGCGGACGATCCAGAAAAACCGATTGTGGCGTATATCGGCCGCCTTGATGATCAAAAAGGCGTCCATCTTGTTCACCACGCTATGTATTACGCGCTCAACCAGGGTGCTCAGTTTGTCTTGCTTGGTTCCGCAACTGAAGGCTCGATCAATGCTCAATTTTGGCATGAAAAATTCTTCCTAAATGACAACCCTGATTGCCATGTGGAATTAAGTTTTGATGCGGATTTGGCTGTCTTAATTTATGCTGGCGCGGACATGATGGTTGTGCCGAGTAATTTTGAACCTTGTGGTTTAACGCAGCTCATTAGTTTGAAATATGGCACTGTGCCAATTGTGCGGGGTGTTGGTGGTTTGGTTAGTACTGTTTTTGATCGAGATCATGATCCAAATCATCCGCCAGAAAAACGGAATGGTTATGTGTTTTACCAAACTGATACTACGGCTTTAGAGTCGGCAATGGATCGCGCTTTGGGTCTGTATTCTGTCTACCCGGAAGAGTTTAAAAAGTTGCAGATTCAAGGAATGCAGTGTGATTATTCATGGAAAAATCCGGCTGACAAGTATGAGTCAATTTATGAATTTGTACGAACTTAGGGGCTGAGATCAAATCTCGGTTTTCTAATTATTTTTGTGCGGCGATCGCCCTTTCTTTGCAAGTATCTTGTTGGGGGCGATCGCCTTTTTTATGCCTTTTTCTTGCTTTTTTCCACAATAACGCTGCTTTATCCACAGCTATCCGAAAGTTTTCCACAGGTTGGATGATGTGAGAGAAATGAAGAAGGCGATCGCCAGACCTTGCAATTACAATCCAATTTTCTGTAATTTCAAAATCTATCCTATAGACTTTGCACCCTAGCCAAAATAGTGAAATCCAACAAAACTTGATTTGGTTGCTATATTGCTCAAACCAACTTTTCCTAAACCAATAAATCGTTAATCAGTGCCCCTCTCTGAAAAAGAAACTGCCGTTAATCTTCACCAAATCAACATAAAAGCAGGCCGACTATATACAAAGCCAATTATTAAGAACTTAAAAGACTTCCCTAACTTGATCACAATCACTGATATAGAAATAGCCTGATCAGAAGCTGATAGGATGTAATCTTGCAGACATATTTGCTTTTATTTAAAAACCTATGAGCACCGAATCCGGTCTAATTGATCCCCACGGCGGACAATTAATTAACAGAATTGCTTCAGAAGCAGAGAAAAAAGAATTTTTAGCCAAAGGCGAAACGCTGCCCCGCGTCACTCTCGATGCCCGTGCTCAGTCTGACCTCGAAATGATTGCTATTGGTGGCTTTAGCCCACTAAAAGGCTTCATGGAGCAGGCTGATTACGATACCGTCGTCACTGACATGCACCTTAGTAATGGTGTGCCTTGGTCCATTCCCGTCACACTACCCGTCTCCGAAGAAGTCGCAGCACCGCTTAAGGAAGGCACTTGGGTACGTCTTGATGATGCCAATGGTCGCTTTCTTGGTGTGCTTGAACTGACTCAAAAGTTTCATTACAACAAAGCTCACGAAGCTGTAAACGTCTACACCACTGATGAAGAAAATCACCCCGGTGTAAAGGTTGTTTATGAGCAAGGTGCGGTTAATCTCGCTGGCCCTGTTTGGTTGCTAGAGCGTGATCCTCATCCGCTTTTCCCTGTGTATCAGATTGATCCGGCGGCATCTCGTGCGGCTTTTGCTGAGCGTGGCTGGAAAACGATTGTGGGCTTCCAAACTCGTAATCCAATTCACCGTGCCCATGAATACATTCAGAAGTGTGCGCTGGAAACGGTTGATGGTCTTTTCTTGCATCCTTTGGTTGGTGCAACGAAGAGTGATGACATCCCGGCTGATGTGCGGATGCGCTGCTATGAAATCATGATGGAGCATTACTTCCCTGAGGATCGCGTCATTTTGGCGATTAATCCTTCGGCGATGCGTTACGCTGGCCCAAGAGAAGCAATTTTTCACGCCCTGATTCGTAAGAACTATGGCTGTACTCACTTTATTGTGGGACGTGATCATGCTGGTGTGGGTGATTATTACGGCACGTATGATGCTCAGTTGATATTTGATCGTTTTGATCCGGCGGCGCTTGGGATTACGCCAATGAAGTTCGAGCATGCTTTTTATTGTAAGAAAACGGAGCAAATGGCAACGGCGAAGACTAGTCCGAGTGGCCCAGAAGATCGGGTTCACCTTTCTGGTACGAAGGTTCGTGAAATGTTGCGTCGTGGCGAACTACCACCTCCACAGTTTTCTCGTCCTGAGGTTGCAGCGGAATTGGCTCGCGCGATGCACAAGTAAATTTTGAATTTAGATTTAGTCTTGTTCTAAAAATATTGAATACTAAAGTCTCTCTTTTTTGGAGAGGCTTTTTTTGTGATGATTAGCATCACCGAACAAGTTATGATCAGGCTCGTGTTGCCTTTATGCCTGCCTTTATGACTTCTCCTCTCCAGCGTTTGATCAAATATGGCGATCGCCACCAAGCCCAGATCAATCAGGCGATCGCCTGTTCAGTATTAAATAAACTATTTGATTTGGCTCCACCAGTACTGATTGGGATGGCCGTTGATACAGTGGTGCAGCAAAGTGATTCTTTTGTCGCAAGATTCGGTGTGACAAGCATTTCTGGACAGTTATTTGTGATCTGTTTATTATCACTAGTAATCTGGACTTTGGAGTCGGTTTTTGAATATTTTTATCAGCGATTGTGGCGTAATTTAGCTCAAAAAATGCAGCATGAATTGCGCTTAGAAGGGTACAGTCATTTACAAGAATTAGAGTTAGGTTATTTTGAAGAACGTAGCACCGGTGAATTGATGGCGTTGCTCAACGATGATATTAATCAACTAGAGCGATTTTTAGACGTTGGTGCTAATGAAATATTGCAAGTAATTACCACAATTATTTTAGTGGGCGGCATTTTTATTTACTTTACGCCGTCAGTGGCATGGATGGCCTTAGCACCAGTTCCTGTGATTATTTGGGGTTCGATTGTATTTCAGAAAAAGTTGGCTCCGCTCTACGGTGATGTGCGCGAAAAAGTAAGTATTTTAAGTTCGCGTTTATCAAATAATCTTAGCGGTATTACGACGATCAAAAGTTTCACAACTGAGGATTATGAGCTAGAAAGATTACGCTTTGATAGTAATGCTTATCTCAAAAGTAATAATCGGGCGATCGCCTTAAGTGCGGCATTTATTCCGCTCATTCGGATTGCGATTTTGTTGGGTTTTTCCGCTATTTTATTTTTCGGTGGCTTGCAAGTAGAGCGCGGCATTTTGGCGGTCGGCACTTATAGTGTTTTAGTTTTTATGACGCAACGTTTGTTGTGGCCGCTGACTCGATTGGGACAAACGCTTGATCTCTATCAACGGGCGATGGCGTCGAGTAATCGTGTGTTTAGTTTGTTGGATACAAAAATCCAGATTCGCTCTGGTGAAACTGCTTTGCCAACTCATGAAGTTCGAGGCAATATTTCTCTAAAAAATGTTTCTTTTGCTTATTCAGAACGAGCACCGATTTTAAGACAATTTTCACTAGATATTCCGGCAGGTAAAACCATCGCAATTGTTGGGGCGACGGGTTCGGGTAAAAGCACAATTGTGAAATTGTTGCTGCGTTTTTACGAAATTTCTCAAGGTGAAATCACGGTGGATGGTCTCGATATTCGCGATGTTTATCTTAAAGATTTGCGGTGTGCAATCGGTCTTGTGAGCCAAGATGTTTTTCTGTTTCACGGTACGGTGGCCGAAAATATCGCCTACGGTAATCCGGATGTGTCGCTACTGGACATTATCCAAGCAGCTAAGCAGGCTGAGGCGCACGAGTTTATCGATACGCTGCCGCAGCAATACGACACAGTTGTGGGTGAGCGGGGTCAAAAATTATCGGGTGGTCAGCGGCAACGGTTGGCGATCGCCCGTGCCATTTTAAAAGATCCGCCAATCCTGATTTTAGACGAAGCCACCTCTGCGGTAGACAACGAAACCGAAGCGGCGATCGCCCGATCGTTAGAAAAAATCACTCAGCATCGTACCACCGTGGCGATCGCCCACCGACTCTCTACTATTCGACATGCTGACTGCATTTATGTGATGGATCGCGGTCAGATTGTGGAGCAAGGAACCCACGAAGAGCTTGTAATAAAACGCGGCATCTATAATAATCTTTGGCAAGTCCAAACAGGCGCAAAAATCACTGTTTGACAACTTACTTTCACTATCCTTTTTTATCAACAATAACGATGGCACGCTTTCGCCTTTCACGTAAACATTTGAAATATGCAGGCTTTGGCTTTGCCGGGGCGATCGCCGCTTTAGTAGTTTGGAGCTTTATCGAACCCTCCATTCTCAACGTAGAAGATGAAGTTGCAGATGTTCCGCTGCTCGACTCCAGCTGGAATAATTTACAAATCGCCCAAATTTCCGACCTACAAATTGGCATGAAAGGCGGCAATCCCCAGACCGTCACCCGGAGTGTGAATGCCATCATTAAGCGAAAACCCGTTGCCGTGCTCATTAGCGGCGATTTTTTGTATCATGCCACGCCCGATCCTGTACCTAAAATCGACAAAGTAGTTGAATTGCTGCGCCCTCTATCCGAAGCAAACATTCCTGTTTACGCCGTTTTGGGAAATCACGATTACGGCATGAGCGGCAAATCCGAACCCCCAGATCTCGAACTGATTGCACAATTGACCACCGCCCTAGAAAGCATCGACATCATTATTTTGCGCAATGAATCTGCTGAAATCCCCCACCCAGACGGTGGACCACCGCTACATCTAGCCGGCATCGATTCTAAATGGGCTGGTAAAGAAGATATTGAAAAGGCGATCGACAGCCTGCCCCCAGACAGTGCCCATGTCGTCCTGATGCACAACCCCGAATCTTTCGAAGAACTCCCCGAAAATTCTGCGGCCTTCGCACTCGCTGGCCATACCCACGGTGGTCAAGCTCGTGTGCCCGGCTTTCCCCAGTGGTCTTGGCTAAAATTCGTTAAAGATGACAAAGTTTATGTGGATGGTTGGGTCAAAGATTATGGCAATAAAGGTAATCGCCTGTACGTGAATCCCGGCATCGGCATGAGCATTGTGCCAATCCGCCTATTTTGTCCCCCAGAAGTCACCTTTTTTAGTCTGCAATCCCAGTCGCAACCGTAAACTTATTTTTGCTCAAAGTATTGGAGCAACTAACTCTGTTTGAGTGCTTTTGTGAAGATCAATTTAGCTTCACCTGCGCGATAAAAATCCTGAATATGTGCTTCTTCTTGATAGCCACATTTTTGGTAAAAAGTTCTTGCGCCTCGGAATTCATTTAGGTTTGATGTCTCCACTAACAACAGGCGATCGCCCTGAGCCACCAATTTTTCTTCAACCCCATTCATCAAAGCACTGCCATAATCTTGCTGTTGATAGTCAGGATCAACCAATAACATCAGCACATTCCAAGTATCGCTCGTCATGGCTTCCGGCGTACAGTAC
>JBARRZ010000200.1:0-4743 GCA_049644465.1 Limnothrix sp. | reverse complement strand
CTCTTCCCACTCTTCTGGAGGCATTTCAAAGACCAATTCATCATGCACTTGCAATAACAATCGTGCTTGATAATCCTTCAGCAATTCGTGAATTTGGATCATCGCAACTTTGATAATGTCGGCACTCGATCCTTGGATAGGTGCATTCGCCGCCGCCCGTAACGCCTGAGTATCGTTGTACACAATGTCTAAATTTTGTAGATCAATCGCCTCTGGATTACTACCCTTCAAAGCTTGCAGCGAACGACTCCCAAATTCAAAATTGCGGCGACGGTTCAAAATAGTAGTGACATAACCTTGGGCGATCGCCTGTTTTTTGACAAGTTCCAAGTAGGCAAAAACTTGAGAATACCGCGCCCGATACTTTTCAATAAAATCTTTACCGATTGTTTTAGATACACCAGCTTCCCGCGCAAATCGCATTGAACCCATGCCATAAATTACCCCAAAATTAATCAACTTACCCATGCGTCTTTCTTCAGAAGTAACAGCTTCAGGAGTCTCTTTTTCAAAGATTAATTGCGCCGTCACTCGGTGAACGTCTTCTTTATTTTTGTAAGCCTCTAAAAGAATCGGTTCTTGGCTGAGGTGAGTGAGAATTCTTAGCTCAATTTGCGAATAATCTGCCGCCGCTAAAATCCAGCCTTCTTGGGGAATAAAAGCCTTACGAATCCGTTTAGAAAAATCTGTGCGGACTGGAATATTTTGCAAGTTGGGGTTAGAAGAAGAAAGCCGTCCGGTCGTCGTAATGGTTTGATTAAAATCGGTGTGAACCCGTCCTGTTTTCGGGCTAACGAGAGTCGGCAGCGCATCTACATAGGTCGATTTCAGTTTTGAAAGGGTACGGTAATCGAGAATGTAATCAATAATCGGATGATCACCTTGAAGCTTCTCTAAAACAGCGTGGTTCGTCGAGTAACCTGTTTTCGTTTTGCGCGTTTTTTTGAGATTTAAACCGAGATTTTCAAAAAGAATCACGCCCAGTTGTTTCGGTGAATTTAGATTAAATCGTTCGTCAGCAGCACTATAAGCTCGTTCTTCGATTTCATAAAGATCTGTACCTAACTCTTCGGATAACTCCCCTAAATAATCCACATCAATACGAATGCCATTACTCTCCATCTCGCATAATACAGGTTCCAGAGGTAACTCCACTTCTTGCAAAAGTTTATCTAGATCTTCGTAACTTTTGAGTTCTTCTTTTAACTTTCCACAAAGCGCATAAGTCGTGAATACATCCAGTCCGCAATAATCAGCAGCTACCGTAATTTCTAGATCGGCGATCGTTTGTTTTTTAGTTAAGCCCAAATCCTTGTAACTTTTCGCGGCGATATTACCGAGATAACGCAGACTTAAATCAGTTAAATTATGTTTTGATTCGGGATGAATGACGTAGCTTGCTAACATCGTATCGAACACAACACCCTGAATATCGATGCCTTGGTGATGGAAAATTGCCCGGTCAAATTTGGCATTCTGAAAAACTTTAGGATATTGTTCGCCTTCTAAAATATGTCGTAATCCATCATGAATCACCTGCTTTTTGAGTTGCTTACCAGACTTGTGAGCGAAGGGAATATAGGCAACATCAGTGGGTTCTATGCCCCAGCAGCAACCAATCCCAACCAAATCCACTTCGCGGGGATCGAGTCCGGTGGTTTCGGTGTCCCATGAAACTGGATCGGCAGCATCAGTTTTTGTTTCTAACAGTGCGACCAAATTTTCAAGCTTTTCAAGAGTGTCAATAATATCTGGTTTGAGAAAAGATTCGACAGGCGCTTTTGGCTCTATTTTTGCTGTTTCAGTTTGCGCAGGGGATTGAGTATTAAAAATAGAAAGTTGGGCATTACCTTCAGCATTGATTTCTGTATTGTCGAGATTAACGGGAGCCGGAGTCGGTTGAGCAAGAATAATCTCTTCCGCCCCAAAAACTTTCTGAAGTTTGCCAAAGCCTTGGATGAATTTTTTCAACTCCAATTTGGTTAAAATATCCATCGCCGCCGCCGCTTCAAAACCTTTTAAATGGACATCTTCTAAAGCAACTTCGATGGGAGCATCTAGGGCGATCGCCGCCAATTTTTGACAGTGGTAAGCATTATCTTTATCCGCTTCGAGTTTCTTGCGCGTTGCCCCTTTAATATTGTCGAGATTGGCATAGATATTATCAAGATTGTCAAATTCTTTAATGAGTTTAATCGCCGTTTTTTCACCAACCCCTTGCACCCCTTTATAGTTGTCAGACGGGTCACCAGCAAGGGCTTTAAAATCGATAATTTGTGCAGGCGTAACCCCCATTTTCGCTTCGACAGCTTCGGGGTCAAAATTTTCATAGCTGCCACTTTTTACGCCACGGGTATCGAGGTAGAGAATGCTCGTACTTTTTTCGGGGCTAACAAGTTGAAATAGGTCGCGATCGCCCGTCAAAATTTTCACCTGCTGCCCAGCTTCACTGGCTTGGTGGGCAAGGGTCGCCAGCACATCGTCGGCTTCGTAACCCTCGGAGGTGATTTGGGTGACATTGAGGCTGTCCAAAAGTTCGCGGAGATTGATGAAATCTGGAATAAAATCATCGGGAGTTTCGCTGCGATTGGCCTTATAATTCTCGTCGGCTTCGTGGCGGAAAGTGGGCTTGGGGAGGTCAAAGGCGATCGCCAGTCCGTCAGGTTTTTGGTTCTCGATTACCCGCTCTAGGGCGTTGAGAAAGCCGAAACAAATGCTCGTGGGAATCCCGGTTGAAGTGCGCAAAGCCCCCTGTCTGGACTTAGAAAAGGCGTAGTAGCAGCGGAATGCCAAGGAATGTCCGTCGATTAGGAGCAGCAGGGGCTTAGTCATCAAAACTCATGGGAAATTATTCCCCTAGATCTTCGCACAGTGCCGGAATTTCATCACCTTTCGGTTGGTTTTCTGCCGAAAAGATATGTCAGAGTTCTAGCATTGATACTTAAGGTTCTCGCACATCGTAATCAGTCAGAGACTGGGCTTTTTGCACAAATTGACGGTCAAAACTATACATTGCGGCACAATCTTGACTCTGTACTAAATGCAAAGCATCGGCAAAATCCAATCCTTCCCGGTGTAACTCGATGGCGATCGCCACCCGATTTTCATCTTGAAGCTGAACGTTGCTTAGACCCAACAAATTCTGAAAAGCATCGCAAATTTCATTCGCCTGAAATTTATAAGCAAAACGTAGCACCCATTCCGTTTCGAGAATGACAGTATCTGGGATGAATATTAGCTCCTCGTTCCGGAAGAGTTGCATTGATTTTTGATATTGATCTAGATCATCTTGCGTAAGTAAACGCACCAAAATATTAGTATCAACGGCGATCATTCCACTGCTCCATCACACCCTGACCAATCGCTGCCGTAAAATCATCTAAACTCTTGGGCTGACCTGAATATTTTAGGCAACCTGCGACTTGCTCTAATGTGGTTCTGGAGAACGCTTTTTTGGGCTTGAGCAAAATACCATCACCCACATCGATAGCGACCAATTCTTGGCCAACTTCCCAATTGTGAGCAACACGCAACGCCTTTGGGATAATGACCTGGCCTTTACTTGATAGGCGGGTAATTTTCATCGTACATCCCTAAAAGTAAGAAATATGTAAGGATTTTAGCACTGATACATAGGCGATCGCCATGAAAAATTTCGATACCTTTTTCCAAAAAATCTACACCCAACCCCTCGCCAGTCGCAAAAGTTGGTACGCCGACAGCACGATCGCCTACGCCGCCCACCGCGCCCCCTATGTCCCTGCGATGATTGATGTGGCTTGCGAACAGTTGCCCCCAGCCGCCGAAACCCATCTTTTAGAAGTCGGCAGCGGCCCCGGCAACGCGACCCAGCATTTTGTAAAAAAGGGTTATCGTCTGACCTGTGTCGAACCGAATACGACCGCCTGTGAGTTTGCGCGGGAACGGTTTCAGGACTATCCCAATATCGAAATTATTAATAATACTTTTGAGGAGTGGGATGCACCTGCCGAACAATTTGATGGGGCGATCGCCAGTACTTCTTTCCATTGGCTACACCCCGATATTCGCTGCAAAAAAATGTATGAATTGCTGAAACCGGGCGGCAAGATTATTCTGTTGTGGAATACCGCGCCCCAACCCATCCCAGAAATTTATCAATATCTGCACCCCCTCTACGAGCAATTCATACCACTCCTTGCCAACTACGAAAATCTTGCGATTCAACAACATAACCTCGAAAAGATTAGCCAAAGCTTAATAACGTCTAATTATTTTCGCGATTTGACTCTGCACCATGTGACGGAAACTTTGGTATATCAACCCGAAGATTACCTGAGTTTATTAACAACTCTTTCTCCCTATATCGCCCTAGAAACAGCCACACAAAATCAATTTTTCAACCAGCTTCGTCAAGCCTTTCAAACTAATCACATCGAAGAGATTCCGACTTGTTATGTGTGTGCAGCCCACATTGCCCACAAAATACGGTTAGAGGTATGAGGCGATCGCCTGCAACCAGTCCCTGCTCGAACCTAATTTTCAAAGTTTTTAGACAGGTCTCATGGAGTTATCAGGATTTCCCGCCATGATGAAGACTAGGTGAATCACGTTGTGGAAATGTCGATATGGGATGGTTTGGCAAAACGGTTTTGATGGCAGGTCTCGGTTTGAGTCTTTGGGGTTGTGGGCAACCGACATCGGAACAACAAACAAAATTGGTATTAACAGGATCGAGTACCGTCGCGCCCCTCGCCAATGAGT
>JBARRZ010000199.1:0-1978 GCA_049644465.1 Limnothrix sp. | reverse complement strand
TGGCCATATTTCTGAACAGGAAGAATCTGTGCCCACAGAAATGGAAGTAGAGGAAACAAAAACTCCCACGAAATCTGATACGGAAATGGGAGGAGAAAAAACAGGAATGCCCATTAATCCTGAAATGGAGATGAAAGGGAGTCATGTAGAATCTAGCGAGTCTCATCCCACGAAGAGCAATGGGCATTTAGAAACCATGGAAACTTTAACAGCGCCGGATCCCCAAAATAACAATCTCAACCTAATAGATTATGGATTAGGCGAGATCTCTTTTGTTTTGCTTTTGATCATCCCCTTCATGCTCTCTGTTCTAAAGCAAAAAATACATAAAGCTTAGAAAATATTATGCTTGCCAATAAAAGAAAGATCCGGAATCTACATTATCAATTGGCTCCGATTATGTTGTTTCCCGTTTTTTTAACAGCAATTACAGGATCCTTATTTCAAGTGTCAGTCTTGACGGGAAGGAGCGGTGATTTTTTGTGGTTACTAGAATTACACCGAGGTAAATTTGGACTCATTAATTTAGAGGTTATTTATCCTTTTTTAAATACTTTTGGTGTTTTGTTCTTAGCAGTTACAGGAATATTAATGTGGTTGCAGCTTAATAAAAAGATTAAAAAATAGGGCAATTATAGCTCTGGTCTGATGGTTTTCTGTTGGCAAGCTCAACGAATTGATGACCATGGTCGCGGCATTATAATTTTGCTTATAGATGATTTATGGATGCGGTCGTTTTTAGCAATTGTTGTGGACTGACAACTGAAACAGATGAGTATTGTTGATTTTCGCGGCTCTTTTCTGTCCTTAAGCTACCTCGTTCTGCATTCTAGAAACCCATAGCCTTAGCGACAGCGTCTAATTCCGCTGGAATACCTGTTTGGCCTTTACTCAAGCTGTGGGCGATCGCCGAATCTGGATCCTTCAAACCATTACCAGTGAGTACGCAAACAACCTTAGAACCCGCAGGCACTTGGTCTTTCACTTTTAGCTAATTCGCTATATGTCCATGTCGTGCCGAGACAATGAACCTGAAGCAAGATCACGATGTCTTGAGATTTGAGCATATTTTTTGCCCTCCCGTGACCTCTATTCTATATTCGCGAATTTCGAATATCAAGGTTAAAAGTTAATCTCTTCATGGGCTGATTGTTGAATGGTTATGTCTGCCGTAAACTCCCGCAATAAATCCCGCTCTGGCTGAAGAGTTACCAAGGATTGAATCATTTCATCATCAAGAATTTCTAGCATTTCTGAAAGCTTTAACGATGCCGCTGATAACTTGCCTTGAATGTGCGGATTTTGAGAACGGGCGGCTCTGGCATAGGCGTAATCCAATCGAAATTGGCAGGATTGCACATTACTGAATAGTTTACTTAATGCGGTGGCGAGTACGGCTTGATTTAATTCATGGACAGTTTTTTGGGGATTATTCATAGTGTTTAAAGTTTGGGATGATGGTTACGTTGTTCATTGGAAACTTGAATCGGCACAGGTTGTGGTTGTTCTCTGGTGAATAATTGCTCGGCGGAAGTTAGGATTTTTTGCAGATAGGTTTGGGTCGATTGGGGCTGAATTTTATGAATATCTCGCAGGGCTGGATCTCCCTGTAGTAAGGTCGCAGCAAGTTCCTGTAATTGGAGTCCCTTCTGTAAGCCTTTCCGAGCAACATTTTGGAGAAAAGTTTCGGGATGTTGTCGGTCTAATCCTGTCGCCAACTGTTCAAAGGTCGCCACGCGGCGGTCTTCCAACATGGCGTGCTGAATCGATTCTGGTAAGGGTTGACCTGCTTTGAATTGTTCGGCGATCGCCTGAATTCCTTGTAAATAAGTGGCAGTTTTATCGATACAACGGGCGCAATGATACCACTGCCTTAATGCCGTCATGGACTGCTGAAACGCGGCAAAATCTTTTTCCATCGCCGTTACAGCCTTCTCTTGCAAAGGTTGAGCGGTCACCTCCTGAATTCGTTGTAAAT
>JBARRZ010000198.1:0-19225 GCA_049644465.1 Limnothrix sp. | reverse complement strand
CTATTAATCTAAGTGCCAGAGAGGCATCAAATCGAGTTCAAAACCCTGCAAGATATCTTCGCCTGAAAGTTTCGTTGGTTTAGATATTATTTCTGGTTCTTGGTTGGGTCGATAAACTTCGACTTGCTGTTCCGTTGGATTAATTAACCAACCTAATTTGCTGCCGTTATCGCGATACTCTGCCATTTTTTCACGGAGAATTGTCAGGCGATCGCTAGGAGAACGAATTTCTACAACAAAATCTGGACAGAGTGGCGGGAATTTCGTCTTTTCGTCAGCACTTAGAGCATCCCATCGAGAACGGCTTATCCATGCGGCATCTGGCGAACGGTTTGCCCCATTTGGCATTTTGAAGCAAGTGGATGAGTCAAATGCAACACCCAATTTATTTTTCTCAGTCCAAATCTCTAAACGGGTTAGCAGCTTGATATTGCGTCGTCCAGTATCTCCACCTGTCGGGGGCATAATAATCAGTTCTCCTTTTGCATTCAGCTCAAAACGGCAGTCACGATTTTTTTGGCATAACTCGAAAAATTGGTCGTCATTTAGTTGAAATGTAGCGGGGAGGCTGAGGGTAAAATTCATCGCGCTTGACTCTATCCGAATCTTTCTACTCTGAGGATAACTTACTTTGAAAACTACCAAAAATCCCCCCACGAATCTGTGAAGGGATGAATGCATCGCTACATAATTAGGTTAACGGTTTAGCTTTTGCTCAAGGGCGGCGATCGCCAACTTAGTTTTCAGTAAAGAATCAGGGTTCAGGCTAATAGAATCAATGCCATTTTTAACAAGAAATTCGGCAAATTCTGGATAGTCCGATGGAGCCTGTCCGCAGATACCAATCTTGCGGTGATGTTTTTTTGCTCCGGCGATCGCCATTTCGACCATCCGTTTCACTCCTTCATTACGCTCATCGAAAATATGGGCAACTAGTGCCGAATCTCGATCAAGACCGAGGGTTAATTGTGTGAGATCGTTTGAGCCAATCGAAAAACCATCAAATACTTCGCTAAATTCATCCACAAGAATTACATTAGACGGCAACTCACACATCACATAAACTTGCAGACCATTTTCGCCACGCTTGAGATCATGTTTTGCCATTTCAGCTAACACTTTGCGACCCTCTGCCGGAGTGCGACAAAACGGAATCATTGGAATAATATTCGTCAAACCCATGTCATTGCGAGCAATATTAAACGCCTTACATTCAAGGGCAAAAGCTTCAGCATAATTCGGATCGTAATAGCGAGAAGCTCCTCGCCAACCGATCATCGGATTCTCTTCTTTTGGCTCAAATTGCTGACCGCCGAGTAAATTTGCGTACTCGTTGGTTTTAAAATCTGACATTCTAATCACAACAGGATTCGGATAAAATGCTGCGGCAATCATAGCTATGCCACTTGCCAATTTGTCCACAAAGAAATCTGCTTTATTCTCATAGAAATGAGTCAGCTCAGCGATCTCTTTTTTAACAAGTAAATCTTCTAATTCATCGAAGTGAATGAGAGCTTTTGGGTGCGCTTTAATCTGATTTGCAATGATAAATTCGAGTCGCGCTAAACCTACACCATCTGCGGGTAAATGAGACAACGAAAAAGCTTGCTCCGGATTGCCGACATTCATTAAGATTTTGGTCTTTGTTTGAGGAATATTTTCAAGGGATGTTTCCTGAATTTCGAAGTCCAATAAACCTTTATAAATCTTGCCGTCTTCACCTTCCGCACAGGACACCGTGA
The DNA here is from genome assembly GCA_049644465.1 of Limnothrix sp. Lineage (GTDB taxonomy): Bacteria > Cyanobacteriota > Cyanobacteriia > Cyanobacteriales > MRBY01 > MRBY01. The sequence continues at coordinate 17,483 of JBARRZ010000198.1, read as the reverse complement.
CATTTTGACCCAGCGCAATAAGTTCTGTCGCATCGCCACAACCGACCACCGCCGGAATCCCCATTTCCCGCGCAATAATTGCCGCATGACAGGTTCTCCCCCCTTGATCAGTAACGATCGCCGACGCTTTTTTCATAATCGGTTCCCAGTCAGGATCCGTGCGGCGAGTGACCAGCACTTGACCGGGTTTGAAGAGTTTAATTTGCTCCACATCAAGGATGACATTTGCTTCCCCTTGACCGATCATTTCGCCCACACTACGACCCACAGCCAACACATTGCCCGTTTCATTGAGCTTGTAATTGCGTAGAATATTGGCGGATTTTTGGGATTGCACTGTTTCCGGCCGCGCTTGCACAATAAACAATTCCCCGGTGATGCCGTCCTTGGCCCACTCGATATCCATCGGTGTATATTGGCCACGCACAGCGGAATAATGCGCTTCGATAGTGGTTGTCCAGCGAGCTAATTTCAGTACTTCTTCATCGCTCACGCAAAACTTATTTTGAAACTCTTTTGACACAGTAATATTTTCGGTCAATTTTGCGCCATCAGCGTAAATCATTTTGATTTTTTTACTGCCGAGACGACGACTCAGAATTGGTTTGAAACCTTGTTTTAAAGTGGGTTTAAAAACAACAAATTCGTCAGGATTTACTGCGCCTTGCACAACATTTTCACCCAAGCCATAAGCGCCAGTAATAAAGGCTGCATCTTTGAAGCCGCTTTCGGTATCGATGGAAAACATCACGCCAGCAGCTGCTAAATCAGACCGCACCATTTTTTGCACACCGACGGATAAGGCGACTTCAAAATGATCGAAGCCGTTGTGCTGACGGTAGGCGATCGCCCGATCTGTAAATAGCGACGCAAAACATTTATGGCAAGCATCCAAAACACTTTGAACGCCGTGGACATTGAGATAGGTTTCCTGTTGTCCTGCAAAACTCGCTTCCGGTAAATCTTCCGCTGTTGCGCTCGAACGCACCGCGACTGAAGACTCCACGCCGTAACGCTTACACATGGTTGCATAAGCTGCGGCGATCGCCTCCTGTAAATCCTGCGGAAAAGGCGTATTCATGAGTAGCGCCCGCGCCTGACGACCCCGCGCCTGCAAATTCGCGACATCATCCACATCGAGATCGGCAAACAAATTCCGTAACTTTGGTTCCAAACCCGCGCCTTCGATAAAACATCGGTAAGCGTAAGCCGTTGTCGCAAAACCACCCGGCACATTGATGCCTTGCAGTTGCAATTGCTGAATCATTTCACCGAGAGAAGAATTTTTGCCCCCCACTAACCCCACATCCGCTGAGCCGACTGCTTCAAACCACAAAACCAAAGCTTTGGTGCGGGGGACAGATCGTTGCGTTTTACCTAATGTGCTGACCATCAGTACTTCTCTCCTTATGCCTAGAGTTTTATCTCAAACCTCTACTTTGATCGTAGTAAGATAAAGTCCGGATTTTCAGCTTATGAAATATATCCTTACCTCTTACAAAAATTGGGTGAACAAACATTAACTAAAACAATCTTTACCTTGCTAAAACAAAAGCCTTTTCTTTAGAGAATCCATTAGCTACCAACAACAATAAATCGACGGTTTTAATCTTTCAGGCGATCGCCCTGTCCCCAGAAGCCAGCATATTTTTTGACGATCAGATCGTCTGTAACCTTGACCTGACAAGCCAAACGTCTCTGTTTTTCTGGCTTATGGGGTGGAAAAGATAACCGAGCTTTCTCCTTCCAATTCCTGTCAGCAAGATTTCCTGCAATTTCTACCGCGCAAGTACCACAAGAACCGATACCCATGCAATTAATAATCTTAGCGTTGCCATTGTAGAGAGGCACGTCATTTTCTAACAAAACTTTTCTCAGATTATCACCGACATTACAGTCGATTACTTTGTCCCCAAATGTGATTTTTGGCATCGTTTAATAGAGCTGGATTACATCACTCTGATCTTAACGAAAAACTTATAACAAAGTAATTCAATCCTAAATGTGGATGTTTGCTCAAGCTTGCGTTTTAGGTTTCCCCCATGAGGGCTTAGAAAAGTCATCTATTCGCAACACATCAGGCCTGTCGCAATTCAGAACGATTCAGACCCCTTGTATAATTCTTTCTATTCTTAACTAAAGCTGACAGCAACTACAAACATTATGGCAGACTGGCAAAAAATCGCAGGTAACGTCACCGCTCCTAAAGGATTTCGGGCCGCAGGCATCACAGCCGGACTCAAGCCCTCCGGCGCACCGGATCTCGCCCTAATCGTGTCCGATACCGAAGCCATTACCGCAGGTGTTTTTACCCAAGTTGAAGTACGAGCAGCCTGTGTAGACTATTGTCGTCAGCAGCTTCAGCGAAAAGCGAGCAGTCGCGCCATTCTTTGTAATGCAGGTCAAGCGAACGCAGCGACTGGTGAGCAAGGTTGGCAGGACGCAATCGACTCAGCTAAATATCTGGCTGAAGCGTTGAATATTCCCGCCGAAAGTGTGCAGCTTGCCTCAACTGGTGTGATTGGTCGTCGGATCAAAATGGATGCGTTGAAATCAGGGATTCCCAAAGTCGTCGCCGCTCTCTCGGAAGATGGCGGTGATGCCGCAGCGAAAGCGATTATTACCACAGATCTTGTCACGAAGGCGATCGCCCTTGAGACAATGATGGATGGCCGTCCCGTACGAATCGGTGGCATCTGTAAAGGCTCCGGCATGATTCACCCGAATATGGCTACCATGCTCGGTTTCGTAACCTGTGACGCTGCTGTTTCAACTCAACTTTGGCAGGATATGCTGTCCCGCGCCGTTGACAAAAGTTTTAATCAAATCACCGTCGATGGCGACACCAGCACCAACGATTGCATTATCGCCATGGCCAACGGTCAATCCCGGACACCCGCAATTACCGAAGCAGAGTCTCCAGAAGCGACGCAGCTAGAAGCAATGCTGACAGAAGTTTGCCAGTACATGGCAAAATCCATCGCGCGGGATGGCGAAGGTGCAACCTGCCTGATCGAAATTCAAGTCTCCGGCACAGTCGAAGACTCTAGTTCTCGCAAAATTGCCCGGACGATCGCCGGATCTTCTTTGGTGAAATCAGCGATCTTTGGCCGTGATCCAAACTGGGGTCGTATTGCCGCTGCCTCAGGGCGTGCAGGAGTTGCTTTCGATCAAAACAATTTGCGTATTTCCCTCGGCGATCTTCAGCTAATGGATAAAGGTCAGCCTTTAGAATTCGACCGTGCCGCCGCTAGCCAATATCTCAAAGACCGGGCCGCCGGTGAATACTTGACAGATGACACCGTGCTAATCCGCGTCTCCGTCGGTGATGGTGAGGGCGAGGGCACTGCTTGGGGTTGTGATTTGAGCTACGACTACGTCAAAATCAATGCCGAATATACGACCTAGTCTGAGTTCGGGATAGGCATTGCTTGGAATAATGACATGGAGAGGAGGAGAGTGGGCGATGGGGGGAGAAAATTTTGTTTGCGGCAGATATTGTAATTAAAAAATTATTAGTTTTGCCCGATCATTTGTCTCCGTGTCCCCCTTTCCCCGCGTCTCCGTTTCCCTTTTTCTGCGTCTTCGTTTCTAATTTTTTTCAAATCCTTAATTCAAACTCACGTTGTCTAGAGTCTGACTTTTTTGGGATAAATTCGTTAATCGGGTAAGGGTATACTCAAGTTGCCTTTACCCTTTTTTATGGCAAAATTCACGGTGAAAATTGGGAATACTCTGTATAGAAAAAACGCTATTTTGGGACATTTTAGAACAGAAAAGAAGATGAATAAAAAATCACTATTTGCACTGGGTTTATTGGTTTCATTTACAGGACTCAGTGCGATCGCCCAAGCAACTCCTTGGCAATCTAGCCGGACAACAATTGAAGACTTGGATAATGTCTGTTGGGGCGATCGCCAACTCAACGACGCAAAAACAGAATTTCAAGGGCGACCTTACAGCGGCATGATCAATTTTGATCGCGCGAAAACAGGCGGTTGTGTCTCCGGCGATTTGTTTACCGGCAAATTCACTGTCGCGGGCGCTTACAATAGCCAGTGCGAAGGGAAAATTACGGTCGAGTTTGCCGAGGCTAATGTCGCAAATATCACTTGGGATATTCTCAACGCCAAAAACCAAGCAGCTTGCCCTGTCCGCCATACGCTGTGGCAAACCCAAGTAATTCGCACTGACTCTGAAGCTGCAATTGGTGCAACGTTAACGGTGGCGACAGTGAATGATGCTCCGGCTCGGATTCGTACCGCTCCCAATGGTGCTTTGATGTGTGCGATCGCCGTAGGTCAAACGGTCAATATTCTCGGTGCTCCCGACGACGGTTGGTATCGCACGGATGCTTGTGGCGGCACGTTGGGTTATGTGCACGATGATTATCTTGTCTTTTTTGAACGGTAGCGTTTGATCGCGTTTTTCAAAATGTTGATAGCTTGCGACCGGGATTAGTCAATATGCAACTGCCACGGGAAGAGTGCGTAAACTTGCTTCGGATCGTTGAGCGATCGCCACAATTCGAGACCGGCTTGAAGTTTTTGTAATTCTTCAGTGACAGGGTCAGCCGCTTGCAAGGCTTGCACATCACCAAATAAATCTTTGAGCAATTCTTCTTCCCACGTCTGTCGCATCGGATATTCCTTGACGATGTAGTCTTCGCCAATCTCTGATTTTTCGATAGCGTAGGCGATCGCCTCATTCAAGCCGCCAATTTGATCAACGAGCTTAATATTTTTGGCATCTTTTCCAGACCAGACCCGGCCTTGCGCAATTTGATTCACCTGCTCTTTAGTCAAGCCCCGCGCTTCGCTGACCCGCCCTAAAAAGTCATCATAAATATCATTCACAAACCCCTGAAAAATAGCCAATTCCTGCGGATTTTTTGGGCGAGAACTAGACCCCAAATTCGCCAACTCACCGGTTTTGACGACATCCCAAGTGAGGCCATTATCGTTGCCGATTTTTTGAACATTAGGCAACACCCCAAAGACACCAATCGAGCCAGTAATCGTATTATTCTGCGCAAAGATGCGATCGCTTTCCGTCGCGATCCAATAGCCACCCGACGCCGCTACATCACCCATCGAGACGATCACCGGTTTGCCAGCCTCACGCAGTAGCTGCAACTCCCGCAAAATAATATCGGACGCCGTCGCACTACCACCCGGACTGTTGACCCGTAGCACGATCGCCTTCACCTCTTCGTCTAGGCGCAATTGTCGCAGTTCGCGAGAGAAAGAATCCCCCCCAATCGACGACGGCGTGCCTTCACCACCCACAATGTTGCCTTCCGCATAAATGACGGCAATTTGATTTTCTGAAAATTCACCCACGGTTTCCAAGTCCAGTTTGTCGCGGTACTCAGCGAGGCTAATTTGTGGAAACTCTTCGTCTTTATCTGTGCCAGTAAATTCTTTTAGCTCGTCTAAAATTTGGTCGAAATAAGCAACGCGAGTCACAAGGTCAGCGGCTTCGGCGGCTTCTGGCTCGATGATGCCTACGGTATTGGCCAAATTTTGTAAGGTGTTGGCGTCAAAGGGGCGATCGCCAGCCGTTGTCGTTTTAAATTCACCCCAGAGATCTCCGAGAAAAGCCTCCGTTTGCTGCCGATTTTCCGGGCTAAAATCCTTGCGAATGAATGGTTCGACAGCACCTTTGTACGTGCCGACCCGAACAATTTGAACCCCAATCCCATATTTTTCTAGCGCACCTTGGAGAAACATTTGCTCCGCCCCAAAGCCGTTCACCTCAAAGGTTCCCATCGGATTCAGCCAAATTTCATCAGCCAAAGACGCCAAATAATATTCCCGCTCCGTCATACCTACGTCGTAAACATAGATTTTTTTGCCTGCTTCTCGGAATACTTTTAAGGCGTCACGGACTTCTTTGAGACTGGCATAACCGTTGAAATTATCAGTTCTGCCATCCAGCAACATTCCCGTAATTTTGCCGTCTTCTGCCGCCGCACGAATCGCTTTGGTGACGTCCCGTAAGCTCACGACGTTGGGGAGCCCGCCAGTGATGACATCACCGACCGTGTTGGAAGGGTTACGGTCTTGGATGATGATGCTGGTATCAAAAACAAGGATAGATTCGTCTTTGATTTTTCGGCTTGGCTCGCTCCCTGCGAACATGGTGATCAGCGCGATAAAGGCGGCAAAGGAGAGCGTAGAAATCAGCGAGAGGGCCACTAATGTCCCCAGACAACTACTAAAAACTTGTTTGAGAAAATTTTTCATGCTGGGAGGGTTGGGCTAGGGGCGAGTAGAGAGTGGGTTAACAAAAGACCGTTGACTATAATTTTAGAGTTTTTGCAGACATCGAGACTGTTGCAGATCTGCCAAGTTACGGTTGCCGGTACAAAAAAGTACGGTTGTTAACTCTGCTATCAATAGTTGTACCAATTGATCGAGGGCTTGGGGGGATTCTGTTGCTGCTTTGAGGAAAGGGTAGGCGAAGCCAGTGAGGTCTGCGCCGAGGGCGATCGCCTTGGCTGCGTCCAGTCCGTTGCGTAGGCCACCGGAAGCAATGAGCGGTATTTCTGGATCGTAATGGGCAATGCTAGTGATACAGTCTGCGGTCGGAATGCCCCAATCACCGAAGGTTTGACCGAGTTGTCGCAACATCTGATTTGGCGATCGCTCTCCTTCTACTTTTGCCCAAGATGTACCGCCAGCCCCCGCCACATCAATCGCGCTGATGCCTGCCTCTTGTAACCGTTGCACCATTTTGACTGAAATGCCATTACCCACTTCTTTGGCGATCACGGGTACGGATAAAGCCGCGCAAACCTGCTCAATTTTAGGAAATAATGCTTTGAAATTAGTGTCGCCCGCAGGCTGAATACATTCTTGTAACGGATTGATATGCAAAATTAAGGCATCGGCTTCTAGCAAATCCACCATGCGCCGACATTCATCTACGCCGTAACCGTAGTTCAATTGCACCGCACCAACATTGGCAAACAGCAATGCTTCTGGGGCTTTTTTTCTAATCGCAAATGTCCCTGCAACTTCTGGTTTTTCTAGTGCAACTCGCTGGGAACCGACCCCCATTGCTAAACGATAGGTTTGGGCGATCGCCGCCAACCGAAAATTGATTTCCTGTGCCTCGGCTGTCCCTCCTGTCATTGACGAAATAAGTATCGGCGCACCCAAATATTTACCCAGAAAAGTTGTTGAAAGATCGAGATCAGCCCGGTCTAATTCTGGTAAGCAACAATGCTCAAAACGGTATTTTTCAAAGCCCGTAGTATTGCGATGAAACTGAACATCTTCTTCTAGACAAATACGGATATGGTCAGCTTTACGGCGTTGGGTGTTGTCGGTCATGGAGGGGGGCAAAAGACTATCATCTGATTGTACAGAAGCACCAGAGCCTTCTGGACGTCTCTATCATTTATTGCAATATTCTGGGCCAAACTGATGCCTGCTGCGAAAAAATCTCAATCCTGTTTAGGTAACTCACGAGTAAAGTGTTTTAAGTTGTCCGGCGATCGCCATCAAAGGAACAAGTCGAGCCAAAGCACTGTCAATTAAAAATTGAGTTGCATTTTGCAATGTGCAAACATAGCAGGTTATTATATTTATCTATTATCTTGGCTCAGCTAGCTTGCAACATTTTCGAAGTTAATTCTGTTGGTAACAGTCAGCGAATTATTGTGTCAACTCTTCTCTAATATTACCTAAACATAATTGTAAGAAGAAGACATTTTGATTTAAGGCCACGAGGGTCAAAAAAAATCATTTATTTAAACATGTTTATTTTCGCGATTGAGATACTTCTTTGCTGGCAGTTTGAGCAATGATCAAGGTTTTGTTAATTGAAGATAATGAGGCTGATGTAACGATCGTCAAACGTTGGCTCACGAATACTAGTCCACAGTCATTTTCAGTCAATGCTGTTGAGTTTTTATCTGAGGCGATCGCCCTACTGAAGACTAAAGTATTTGATATTGTTTTATTAGACTTAAGTTTGCCAGATAGCGATGGTCTAAAAGGCTTATCTATCTTGCTGGAAGTTGTGCCGACACTGCCCATTGTAATTTTGACAGGAACAGATAGTGAAAAGCTTGCGATTGAAGCATTACGTCGGGGTGCTCAAGACTATTTAGTAAAAGGAGAATTTGCAGATGCCATTCTTAAAAGAGTCATTCGCTATGCCATAGAGCGGAAACAGACGCGACAAATAATTACAGAACGAACCAAAGAATTAGAAACGGCGAATGAAGCTTTAACGGCTTTTAACAACATGGTTTGCCATGATTTGCGGAACCCTTTAAACGTATTTAATAACGCAACTTATCTCATAAGACATAAGTTTGGTGATGGGCTTGGTCCAGAAGGACTTGATATTTTGACTTTGATTGATCAATCATCTGCGCAGATGAAAGATATTATTGACCATTTATTATTGTTGTCAGAAATAACAATTACAGCTGAAAAATTAATTTTAAAAACAGTTAATTTAAGTCGTGTATTTGCAAAAATTGCCAATCAATATCAGCAAGAAAAACCATTCAGAAAAGTAGAGTTTTTGGTTCAGTCTGAGATCACAGCTAAATGTGAGCCGAACCTGATTTATTTGGCTCTAGAAAACTTGTTGAGCAATGCTTGGAAGTATTCAGCAAAAGAGGCGATCGCCGTCATTGAATTTGGCACTTGCTTAAAGACTTTCGGCCCTGATGCGGAAAACTTACCTGTCTATTTTGTACGAGACAACGGCGTTGGTTTTGAAAGCGCTGACGCAAAAAAGTTATTCTCCCCTTTCCAGCGATTGCATTCGAAAGATGAATTTGCAGGGACTGGCATTGGTCTGACAATTGTTAAGCGGATTGTTGAATGCCATGGTGGGCGCGTTTTTTCCGAATCGGCAGCTGGCCAAGGAGCAACGTTTTATTTTTCCCTCGGAGAGCAACCGCCGACAGAGCCGAATCATTCATAAGCTTCTTTGATCGGGATAAGCAAAGCTTGATGTGGTGACGCGGAGAATGAGAGCAGGGGAGAGCGGGTGATGGAAAGAAAATTTTGTTTCAAACAGAGATTTTGAATTGAAAAAATATTAGTTTCACCTTGTCCCTTTGTCTCCGAGTCTCCCCTTCTTTAGAGGTTTTTATCTTCAGCCCGAACTCACGTTCCCCTAGCTGACGAACGAATTCTCATTGTTTTATTGCAAAAAAAGCGAAGTAACTGCAAGCTCCCATAGAATTGTTCTACGCTGGTGGGCCGCTCCTCAAGACGATAAGTCGGTTATCATTCGCCGGTGTGCTGTCGTGAGGTGTTGTGAGTTTTTATGGGCATTATCGATTGGGTTATTGTGGCTGTTTATGCGGCGGTCGTGATTGGCATCGGCATCATCGCGAGTCGGAAGCAGAATAATACGGATGAATATTTTCGGGGGTCGCGACAATTGCCTTGGTGGGCGATCGGTCTGTCGATTATTGCGACTTCTTTTTCGGCGGCGTCGTTATTGGGTGGCCCCGGCGAAGGCTATAGTAATGGCTTTTTGTTGTTGCAATTACAGTTCGGCGATCTGATTGGCTATGGGTTGGTGATGGCTTTGTTTGTGCCATTTTTTGTCCAGCTAAATCTCACGACGGCCTATGAGTATTTGGAAAAGAGGTTTGATGCGAAGACGCGATCGCTGGGTTCGTTGTGTTTTCTCTTATTTGTAATTGCGCGTTTGGGGGGTCTGCTTTATGCGGCCTCGCTCGTGGTAGCAACGATTACGGGGATTCCGTTGGCGATCGCCATTTTATTAGTCGGCATTATTTCTATCGTCTATACCGTCACGGGTGGTATTACGGCGGTTGTTTGGACGGATGTTTTGCAATTCGCGATGATTTTCGTCGGTTTGGCTGCTGGAATCTGGGCGGCGATCGCCGGCGTTGATGGTGGTTTCGGTACTCTGTGGCAAGCGGCTGGCGAAGGCGGGAAACTCACGATGATTAACTTGTCTTGGGAACCCGAATCGATCTATTCACTGCCCACCGCTTTGTTGGCTTACGGTGTTTTGGCCTTCGCCGTCGCCGGGACAAACCAACAATCTGTGCAACGATACGTTTCCTGTGCCGATGTCCCCTCTGCTCGTAAAGCGATTTTGCTGGGCTGGTTTTCCGGTTTTGTCGGCGTCGCTGCCACGTTACTTTTAGGCGTATTACTCTACGGATTTTATACGATCAACGCTGGCTTACCCGACGACGTTCAGCCCGACGGTATTTTGTCGTACTTTATTATCAATCAAGTGCCACCCGGTGCTTCTGGCTTTCTCGTCGCTGCCATTTTTGCCGCCGCGATGTCATCTATCGATTCGGCTTTACACTCCCTTTCAACCTGCATGACTGTCGATTTTTATGACCGTTATTTCACCAAAACCTACGACGAAAAACGTTCTTTGTTAGTCGCTCAAATTCTGATCGCTGTTTGGGGCACGTTGGGGATTTTATCGGCATTTTATGTCGCTTCCACTGGGGAGTCGTTGCTGCCTTTTCTAATTAAATACACCACGATGTTTTTAGGGCCATTGCTCGGTATTTTCTTGATGGGAATTCTCTTCCCGCGTGTGAATGCGAATGGCGCATTTTACGGCACAATTGCGGCAGTTCTAATAATTGTCATTGGCTCAGAGGATGGCTGGATAACAGTTCCGGGGATTTGGCGTTCTGCCCTGACTGCGCCTGTCGGGGTACTCATCGGCTATGTTATTTCGCTATTGGGCAGCACTCCGACCGGGCGATCGCTGCAAGGACTTACCCTAAAACATCAACATGCAGTGAGAACTGTGGGTCGTCCGGGCTTGAGTGAAGAGATCGACGATGAAGACTACTAAACTCTGACTTTATGCAAAATCAAAATAAATCAATTAAGGTAGTACAAACCTGAAATATCCTGCCAAACTTATGGTCGCAACGCCTCAATACACCGTCTCTTGGCACAGTGAAATCACGGATATTCCAAAAGAAGTTTGGGATGCCCTCGCCATGCCGCTAAAAACGCCTTTTCTGGAATGGGAATGGCTCAATAATATCGAAGTGTCTGGCAGTGTGGGGAAACGAACGGGCTGGCAAGTTTGCCATCTTTCGGTCAAAAAAGACGGTGAATTTGTGGCGATGGCTCCTCTTTACATCAAGGGTCATAGCTATGGCGAATTTGTGTTTGACCATCAGTGGGCGGATTTGTCGCACCGCTTGGGGCACGAATATTACCCGAAAATGGTGGGGATGACGCCTTTTACACCAGCCGTTGGTTACAGGTTTCTCATTGCGCCCAGCGAAGACGAAACCGAAATTTGTCAGTTGATGGTGGCAGCGATTAATCAGTTCTGCGATCGCCACAAAATTTCAGGCTGTAACTTTCTTTTCGTCGATCCTGAGTGGAAAAAGATCATGGAGAACTTGGGTTTCACGCCTTGGCTCCACCACGGTTACATTTGGAGCAACCATGATTTTGAAAACTTCGATGATTATTTAAAAGCGTTTACTTCTAATCAACGCAAAAATATTAAACGAGAACGAAAAGCGGTAGACAAAGCAGGATTGCAGATGAAAATTTTGGCTGGAGATGATATTCCAGATCATTACTTTTCGCTAGTTTATCGATTTTATAGCAGCACTTGCGATAAGTTTTTTTGGGGTAGCAAATATCTCACAAAACGCTTTTTTGAAAATTTAGAATCTGTTTATCGTCACCGAGTTGTTCTCGCTACTGCTTATACAGAAGCAGATGATCAACATCCTGTCGGATTATCGTTTTGTATCCGCAAAGATGAGAATATGTACGGCAGATATTGGGGGGCTTTTGATGAATATGATTGTCTCCATTTTGAAGCTTGCTATTACAAACCGATTCAGTGGGCGATCGCCCAAGGGGTGACGATGTACGATCCGGGAGCAGGCGGCAAACATAAGCGACGGCGCGGATTCCCGGCGAAAGCAAATTACAGCTTGCACCAGTTTTACCAACCCCGCATGACGCAAATTCTCAAGGCTTATATTGCAGAAATTAACGAAATGGAACAGCAGGAAATTGAAGCAATTAATGCAGATATTCCGTTTAATAAATCTGAAATTCAGTTGAACTTATAAGTTTATTCAACGTCTATTTTTTTGCCAGAGCGATCCGACAGCATAATATTCCACTGGCCATTTTCTGCCACCTCGAAAGCAATGCGAGAACCATCGGCACTAATGTTTGGATTACGCACTTCTTGGTTTAAGTTTGCTGTGAGATTACGCTTTTGTTGGAACTCTCGATCAAACAGATAAATATCAGATTCTCCCAAACGATTTACGCTAAACACAATGTAGCGACCGTCTTCGGAAACGGACGGTTGCGACGCAATTTCGTTGAGCGCATTCAGGCCGGGTAAAAGAATGGTTTGGCGGGTAATAATATCGAATAAATAGATATCTTGGGAGCCGTTACGATCCGATGCGAACACAATATATTTGTCGCTTACTTCAGGGTCGAGTTCGAGGGAGCGGCTATTCAAACTGCGGCCACCGGGATCGAGAGGGAAATCGACGACGCGCGTATAGGCAGCGCAACCATGAATCGCGAGACTCATAGCCAAAAGTCCAATTATTCTGCGCAAATTAAACTGCCACATAAAAACGAATAAGCAACACACAATCAAAATAATTTGGCGATCGCCATTCCTCTATAATATGCCTCGATAAGACGACAAGGAAACCGAATGTTATCAAGGGTTTGGAGTGCGGCGATCGTCGGGGTGGATGCCCTCAAGGTGGGAGTCGAAGTTGATATTTCCGGTGGGCTGCCGAAAGTGATCATTGTCGGCTTACCCGATGCGGCGGTGCAGGAGTCGCGAGAACGGGTCAAAGCAGCGTTAAAAAATTCGGGCTTTGGGTTTCCGGTGCGCAAAATTTTGGTGAACCTCGCCCCAGCCGATCTACGCAAAGAAGGCCCCAGTTTTGATTTGCCGATCAGCGTCGGGATTTTGGCAGCGACGGAACAAATCGAAGTCGAGCTTTTAGATGATTTTTTATTTCTGGGGGAAGTCTCCCTCGATGGCACTTTGCGTCCGGTGGCTGGCGTGTTGCCCATTGCGGCGGCAGCTCAGAAATTAGGCATCAAAGGCATGGTTGTGCCAGAAGGTAATGCGAAAGAAGCGGCAGTCGTCAAAGGGTTGTCGGTGTATGGGTGCAAAGATTTGCAAGGCGTGGCTGATTTTCTCGCTGCACCCCAAGATTTTCAGCCAGTGCAATTGGACATGAATCGGGAAATCGCCGAGCGTTTGCAATTTGCGCCGGATTTAAAAGACGTGAAAGGTCAAATGCATGGGCGACGGGCGTTAGAAATTGCGGCAGCGGGCGGCCATAATCTAATTTTTGTGGGGCCACCGGGCAGCGGTAAAACGATGTTGGCGCGGCGATTACCGGGGATTTTGCCAGAGTTGAGTTTTGAGGAAGCGTTGGAAGTATCGCAAATCCATTCGGTGGCAGGTCTATTAAAAGATAGGGGTTCGTTGGTGACTTCGCGACCGTTTCGCAGCCCGCACCATTCCGCATCAGGGCCATCGTTAGTGGGAGGCGGCAGTTTTCCGCGACCGGGGGAAATTTCTTTGGCTCATCGTGGAATTCTTTTTCTCGACGAATTAACTGAGTTCAAACGCAATGTGTTGGAATTTTTGCGGCAACCTTTGGAGGATGGTTTTGTGACAATTTCCCGCACGCGACAATCGGTGGAATTTCCGGCACAGTTTACCCTTGTCGCCAGCACGAATCCCTGTCCCTGTGGGTATTTTGGTGATCCGATTCAGGCTTGTAGCTGTAGTGGGCGATCGCGGGAACAATATTGGGCAAAATTATCGGGGCCGCTGATGGATCGTATTGATTTGCAAGTGGCCGTAAATCGTCTGAAGCCAGAAGAAATGATGCGGCAAAGTACGGGCGAGGAGTCAAAACCTGTAGGAGAGCGAGTCAATCGAGCCAGACAAATTGCCAACGAACGATTTAGGGAAAATCCTAAAATTCACTGTAATGCGGAAATGCAATCCCACGAGATGCGGGAACATTGTGTACTTGATGAGGCTAGCCGGAAGTTGTTGGAAGCAGCCATCAGAAAACTGGGTTTATCGGCACGGGCGATGGATCGAATTCTTAAAGTTTCCCGCACCATTGCCGATCTTGCTGCTGCGCCAAATATCCAAACCAACCACATTGCCGAAGCAATTCAGTATCGAACCATTGACCGTATGCAATAAAAAACGCCTGATTTTTAGTAGATACGATACAGCCTTTTTAATAAAAAACGTCAACATAATATCGAGTCGATGTCTCAAAATACTCAAACACAATCAGAATTTTTAAAATGTCTTCATTGTGGGAATTATGCCCCGATGAATATAGGTACAAACTACTTCTTGTCAACTCAAGAAGAACCAGATCCCCGTTGGGATTTACAGAACCTTGATTATAAAGAAGGTTATGTTTACGAGCTTTTATTCTGTTTATCTTGTAGTAATGTGACTCTAAGAAAACATTTTGAGGCAGATTATCTCGAAGATGTAGCAAAAGAGGAAACCTTATACCCATCTCAGAGTCTCAATCCTTTTCATTTCCCTCAACCAGTTAAAGAAGCATATGAAGCTGCCTTGAAGGCTCGCAATATAAATGCGAATGCTTACGCAATGCTTTTGACAACCATGCTAGAAAAAATCTGTTTAGATAAGAAAGTTGATGGAAAGGATTTGCATGAAAAACTGAAGAAATTAGCTGAAAATAACGAAATTCCTGATAAATTAGCAGACATTGCCCATAGTTTGCGAAAGTTACGAAATATTAGTGTTCATGAACCAGACTCTGAACTTAGCGAAGAAGAAATTCCGATTCTTGATGATTTAAGCAGAGCAGTTCTAGAATATATCTATATTGCTCCAGCTTTGGCACGGCAAGCAGAAATAAAGTATGAAAACATGGAAGAAAGAAATAAAGCTAGAGAAAAAAAAGCTAGAGAGAAAAAAGAAAATAAAGAGTAATATGATAATTCATTGAAATTACAGAGTGTTGTTTATTTGCATGGGGTTGTTCATAGTCTTTTTGAGAATAGATTATTGGGTAGCGGAAAAGTAGATAGACTTTCTATGAGCTGATCGCCGCAAAATTTTGAGCCAAATGGATCACATATAATTGTGAAACGGAGTCGTAGTCGAATAAATCCTATGGTCACCACGCCCCTCAAACCACTTTCTCTAGAAGAATTTCTCGCTTTACCAGAGACTAAACCTGCCCAAGAATATTTCAACGGTAAGATTTCGCCTAAGCCAATGCCCAAGGGAAAACATAGCTTTATTCAGACTCAGCTTGCCACCAAAATCAATATGTATCTCAGCCAACAGCAATTAGGTTGGGTATTTTCAGAGCTGCGGTGTACCTTTGGCGATCGCCTCTGTTAACATCTGTTGTACTCTTTGCTCCACATCATAAGCTTTATCAGCTAAAGGGGAATCAGCTTTTCCTGTCTCTTGTCAACTCCCCAATTGATGATACGCCCTAACTTTCTGGCGCGGTCATATCAAAATGAATCCCAGCCTTTTTCCACAAACTAATGGCATGACACAGGCGATCGCAGGGGGCAATCAGACTCATGCGAATATATCCCTCACCACCAGACCCGAAGGCATTCCCCGGCGTAACCACCACACCAGTCATGCGGAGTACATACAGCGCAAAACTAGTAGAATCCATGCTCGGTGGCACAGGCACCCAGAGATACATCGTCGCGTTAGACGGCTTCACATTCCAGCCAATTTCAGCCAATGCTTCGATCAAACAATCCCGGCGATCGCGATACCGTTCCTGCACTCCTTGAATATAAGTGTCTGGTAAGCCCAGAGCCGCTTCTGCCGCTTTTTGAATAGCCGAAAAGATACCATAATCGAGGTTTGTTTTGAGCGTACGCAGCCCTTGAATAATATCTGAGTTGCCCACCACAAAACCGACGCGCCAACCCGCCATATCGTAGGTTTTTGAGAGGGTATGAAATTCAACGCCGATTTCGTTGCCGCCGGGGATTTCTAGCAAACTCGTGGGCTTAAACCCATCAAACGATAATTCCGCATAACAAAGGTCATGCACCAACATCACCTTATATTTGTGCGCCCATTCAACAACTTCCTCAAAAAATGAGCGGGGAGCCGAAGCCGTCGTGGGATTGCTGGGGTAATTGAAATATAAAATCTTTGCCCGGTGCGCCACATCTTCAGGAATCGAGTCTAGATCTATTAGCCAATCTTGCTCAGGTTTGAGGATAATTTCATGGACATTCGCCCCGGCAATCAGTGGCCCCCGGAAGTGCGCGGGATAGGATGGGCTAGGCACTAAAACCGTGTCCCCCGGATTCACGTAAGCGAGGGCGAGGTGTGCCAAACCTTCCTTGGAACCCAACAGCGGCAGGGCTTCATTGTCCGGGTCAAGCTCCACATCGTAGCGGCGTTTATACCAAGTCGTGATCGCATTACGAAAACTGGCCGTGCCTTCAAAAGGGGGGTAGCCATGGTATTGCGCTGTCCCAAAGGCGGCGATCGCCGCATCCACCGCTTCCTTGGGGGCAAACCCATCCGGATTTCCCATGCCCAAATCAATCAGATCAATACCCTGTTCCCTCGCTCTAGCCTTTAGCTCATCCAAACGCGCAAAAACATAAGGCGGTAAAGCACTGAGGCGGTCTGCTCTCGTAATCCAATCTACACTCATCGACGGCGGAAAAAATTCAAAGGTTTAGCCTAACATCTTCCCACCGATAGTCCACAGCGTGCATCTTTCCCAAAAGAATTTCGTCAAATCACGTACTATAAACCTGCCCACCCTCGCTACCCAATTCCTTGAAAAGCCGCAACCGCTCTAGCTATCTCCAGCTTTTACCCTACCTGCGCCCCCAGTTGCCGACCATCGTCAAAGCACTATGCTGCACCGTCGGCTTTACGGTATTTTGGCCAATCCTCGCGATCCTTGCCGGTAACATTGCTGAAGATATCGGTGCAGGCAACGTTCAAGGAATTATCAACCTAGCGGGTAAAGCAGCGATCATTTTTCTAATTCGTGGGGCGGTGCAATATGGTCAAGATACTTTAATGGCACAGGCGGCGCTGAAAATAGCTCTACGACTGCGGGTAAATGTTTATGCCCACCTCCACAAACTGAGTCTGAATTATTTCGAGGCGGCAAAAACAGGCGATTTATCCTACCGTCTCACCGAAGATGTTGACCGTGTGGGCGAGGTGATTAACAAGATTTTTCATCAATTTGTACCCAGTATTTTGCAGCTCATTGTGGTGCTGGGCTATATGTTCTGGGTGAACTGGCAGCTTACCCTCGCCGCTTTAGTGATTGGCCCGTTGATGGCAGTTTTGATTGGGGCATTCGGAGAAAAACTCTTGGATTTCTCCCGCCGTAGCCAAAATCGCACCTCTAATTTATCGTCGATGCTGACAGAAGTTTTTAGCGGTATTCGTTT
>JBARRZ010000197.1:0-2555 GCA_049644465.1 Limnothrix sp. | reverse complement strand
AACCCTGAAACGGGTGAATCCTGTTGGCAACCGATTAAACGCTTATTTAAACGCACCACAGAAACTTTGATCACGCTCAAAACCCCAATGGGTCGCAAAATTACAGTGACTCCCGATCACCCGACCTGTGTACTAAAAGAGAATGCCTGGGAAACAAAGCCAGCCAAAAATATTGAAGTAGGCGATCGCCTACCGATTTTGCTAAATTTTCCACACACGGATGTCCCAAATGAAACCCTAGACCTCATCAAGATTCTGGCGAATTACCCTAACGATCATCGTCAAGGTGTCTATGTACGTTTACCAAAAAAATGGCAAGTCTCAGAAGCAGTCCGTCAAAAACTCCTAACTATTGAATCATCCCCAGTCAGCAGACACCGTTATCTCAGTGAAGGTTATTTTCCCTTCGAGCATTTCCTCGCATTAGAATCTTTGCTAAACATCTCGCGAAAAGAACTCTGTATTTATAAGCGCAGCGGTAAGGCAAACTACATGAAAGCCGTTATCCATTGCAACGAATCCTTTGCTCGTTTGCTGGGCTACTATCTCAGCGAAGGTTGTATTAGTCAAAATGGTAATACCTACAAAATTATTTTCACCTTTGCTTCCCACGAAACCGAATATCTTGAGGATGTGAAACAAAGCCTTGCCGCATTAGGATTAAAGCCTTGTATCGAAGAACGAAAATCCACCACAATTGTCTATGCAACCTCTTGGCTTTTGGGTTGGTTGCTGAGTGAAGTTTGGCAATGTGGTCATGGTGCATCCACGAAACAAATTCCTAGCTTCGTTTTCCAGTGGTACAAAATTCTTCAGAGAGAAGTTCTGAAAGGCTTAATCCGTGGCGACGGCTCCTTCTCCAATCAAACTAGAGGCAGTCATGCAAAAATCACCTATGCCACCACTAGCGATCGCCTTTTCCGGCAGGTTGTTTTACTCCTGCAAGACTTGGGCATTGTGCCTTACACCTATCTACGCCCAGCCCGTAGCGGACAAATTGAAGGTCGTGACTATGAAGGTTTACCCTTGTGGCAACTAGAAATTTCTAATATTGAAAATCTAACAGCCCTACGCGGCATTTTCAGTGAGGAACGTAACGCCCTCTTAGATGAAGCCCTAGCAAAATATAACGGTGACACCCATTCTTTTCCTCGCTATAAAGTTGAGGATCAAGTTGCCTCCGTTGAGGTGAAGGCAATCGACACGAAAACCGTTGAACCAGCCTTTGTTTATGATGTTGAAGTTGAAAATACTCACCTATTCATCACAACATCTGGACTGATTACCCACAACTGCGTGGGTGTACCGACTGTAGGCGGCGAAGTCTATTTCGATAAAGCCTATGCCGGAAATCCGCTCGTAAATGCGATGGCGTTGGGCTTGATGGAAACCGAAGAAATTATCAAATCGGGAGCTTATGGCATTGGGAATCCAGTCCTTTATGTTGGTTCCACAACCGGACGCGATGGCATGGGTGGCGCAAGTTTTGCCAGTGCTGAACTCACCGATGCATCCATGGACGATCGCCCCGCTGTGCAAGTGGGTGATCCGTTCACAGAAAAGTCATTAATCGAAGCCTGTTTGGAAGCGTTCAAAACCGGAGCCGTTGCCGCTGCGCAGGATATGGGAGCCGCTGGTTTAACCTGTTCCACTGCTGAAATGGCAGAGAAAGGAAAGGTTGGCGTATTGCTCGACCTCGACAAAATTCCGGTGCGAGAAACAGGTATGGTTCCCTACGAATATCTGCTGTCTGAGTCCCAAGAGCGGATGTTATTTGTTGCCCACAAAGGACGCGAACAGGAGCTAATCGACATTTTCCACCGTTGGGGTTTGCAAGCGGTTGTGGCGGGGGACGTGATTCCAGAACCCATCGTCAAAATCATGTTCAAGGGTGAAGTTGCCGCAGAAATGCCCGCCAGCGCTTTATCCGATGACACCCCGATTTACCACCATGAATTGATGGCAGAACCGCCCGAATATGCCCAGAAAGCTGCGGCTTGGACGGTGGATTCTATCCCGACTTGTGACGAAAAAGGTATTGCGGGTAAGTCTTGGAATGAGGTGCTTTTAACGTTGCTCGATGTGCCCACGATCGCCTCGAAAAAGTGGATTTATCGCCAATACGATCACCAAGTGCAAAACAATACTGTCATTTTCCCCGGTGGTGCAGATGCGGCGGTGGTGCGGGTGCGTCCGGTGAATGGCAAGCCTGCTGATTCGACAATTGGTGTGGCGGCTTGTACCGATTGCAATCCCCGTTATGTCTATTTAAATCCGCTGGAAGGGGCAAAGGCGGCAGTGGCTGAAGCGGCAAGAAACCTAAGTTGTGTTGGCGCAGAACCCCTCGCGATTACGAATAATTTGAACTTTGGTAGCCCCGAAAAGCCCATTGGTTACTGGCAATTGGCGAACTCTTGCAAAGGTATTTCTGAAGCCTGTCGCGAATTGGATACGCCTGTTACTGGCGGCAACGTTTCCCTCTATAACGAAACCCTCGATAGCGATGGCAAACCCACACCGATTTATCCTACGCCTGTAATTGGCATGGTTGGACG
>JBARRZ010000196.1:0-27640 GCA_049644465.1 Limnothrix sp. | reverse complement strand
CCACCAACAGCGGCTTCCAACAACACATAAACACCGGCTTTATTCGCGGCTGTATAAATTTCTTCGCCAAATTTGGCAATGACAGCTTTGTTGGCAGTGACGATGTGTTTGCCGTTGGCGATCGCCGCCAAAATAAGCGTGCGAGCAGGCTCTAATCCGCCCAGCAATTCCACCACAATCTGAACCTCTGGATCTTGAACAATCTCTTGGAGATCCGTTGTTAAACAATCCTGCGGCAAATCAACATTGCGAGGCTTATCCAGAGAGCGAACCCCCGCCTTTTTCAATGTCACTTTTCCCAACAGTGGGTGACGGCCTTGGGGCGTTAATAAAATCTCTGCCGTTCCAGTCCCAACCGTTCCCAAGCCAAGTAAACCAATTCCGATAGCCACAATTTTTCTCTAACGCAACATCAAGATAATGTTTTTATTATCACCCATTACTTCACCTGCGTGATCTTCAGTACATAACGATGAAATGCACCCTGTTCTCTCGATCCGACCCACACTTCGTAGATTCCTTTTTTCCATTCCCCTGCAATCACAGGATTTTGATCGCGGGAGTCATCATTACACCAAATGCCGCCGGGACCACGCACGGCTAAAACCGTATCGCCGCGACTCTCAACGGCAAGTTTGAGATAGCCAAAATAAGTCTGCAAATCAATGCGGTGGTCTGGTTGCGTATCGATGTAGCCCAAGCAAGCACCTGTCGGAGTGTCCGTGGTCAAAGCCGCTGCTCTCTGGTCACCACCACTCACACCTCTCAATTCTTCTGGATCGCCTGTAAATCCAGATCTCAAACGTAAACTTTCAAAAATAGGTTGCTTTGGTACTGCCTGAGCGGAAACTGGGGCGATCGCCGTCCCGAACCCTAGACACAGACCTAAAGCGATTGCCGATAACCTGCCCATAAAATAATCCTGTTCACTAACTACTAATTCTTCTGATCCCAATCCTGCATGACGTAAATAGATTGCTAGAGTTCCCACTGACTCCGGGATAGTAGCCTAGCGCAATAACATCACCAGCAAGCCTTGCTGTCCCAACAAAATTTCTCGTAAAAGTGTCACAATACCCACCCAAATAACGGGCGAAATATCAATGCCACCGATTGGAGCGATGACTTTTCTCGTTGGCGCTAAAAGTGGCTCAGTAGGGATTGCAATCAAACTAAAGGGAAATTTGTTTAATTCAGCCTGCGGATACCAAGTCAACACAATCCGAAAAATAAACAGTAGCGTCATCGCCCCAAGCAAAAGATTTAACGCAATATTAGTCGCCAGCAGCCAGTTCATAATCAATTCTCACAATTTAATAAAAAGGACGATAACTTAATCCTAACTTTTCTGATAAGACAAGCTATGAGCAGAGATGTTTTTAGCTCGACATCATCATCACAACTCAAAGTTTAAAATTACATCATGTGCTGCTGAATGAAGTTGGTATCAATATCTGCGGCCAAAAAAGCAGGATGTTCTAATATTTTTTGATGAAAGCCGATGGTCGTACTTACGCCAGTGATCGCGCATTCCCTCAGCGCGCGCTTCATGCGTCGAATCGCCAGATCTCGGTTAGGCGCCCAGACAATTAATTTACCAATCAAAGAATCGTAATAGGGCGAAATTTCGTAGTCAGTATAAACGTGGGAATCCATCCGTACACCGGGGCCGCCGGGCGGTAAATAGCCGCTAATCTTACCGGGCGTTGGCCGAAAATCATGGTCTGGATCTTCGGCATTAATCCGACATTCGATGGCATGGCCGTTGAGAACAATGTCTTTTTGGGAGAATGTCAGGCGATCGCCCTGAGCCGCTTTAATCTGTTCCGCAATCAAATCCAAACCCGTCACCATCTCCGTGACCGGATGCTCGACCTGAATACGAGTGTTCATTTCCATAAAATAAAAATCACCATTTTTATCCACCAGAAACTCAACCGTCCCCGCACCCACATAATCAATCGACTTTGCCGCTTTCACCGCAGCATCTCCCATTCTTCTACGCAACTTAGGCGTCAAAATTGCGCTGGGCGCTTCCTCTAAAAGTTTTTGGTGACGACGTTGAATCGAGCAGTCTCGCTCACCCAAATGCACGACATTACCGTACTGATCCGCAATAATCTGAAACTCAATGTGGCGAGGACGCTCAATACACTTTTCGAGATACACACCACCATTACCAAATGCTGCTTCGGCTTCTCCTTGAGCTGCCCGATAGAGACGTGGCAATTCCTCCGCATGGCTTGCGAAACGCATCCCGCGTCCGCCCCCACCAGCTGTAGCTTTGATCATTACCGGATAACCGATTTCTTCAGCCAGACTCAAAGCTTGTGCTTCTGTCGGTACAAGACCTGCACTACCGGGAACGGTGGGTACTTTTGCCGTCTGCATTGTCTTTTTTGCAGTAGATTTATCGCCCATCGCAATCATCGCTTCAGGGGAAGGGCCAATAAATGTAATTTTATGGTCGGCACAAATTTCGGCGAACTTGGCATTTTCTGCTAAAAAACCGTAACCGGGGTGGATCGCATCAGCATGGCTACTGAGGGCTGCGGCAATGATATTGGGAATGTTGAGATAACTTTTACTGCTCTGGGGTGGGCCAATGCAAATACTCTCATCTGCTAGCTGTACGTGAAGAGCGTGGCGATCTACGGTGGAATGAACGGCGACTGTGGCGATACCGAGTTCCTGACATGTATGAATAATCCGTAGGGCGACTTCTCCGCGATTTGCGATGAGAATTTTTGAAAATTGCATGGTGTTCGGTTGGCGTTTGCGTCCCCATGTCTGGGGTAGCCAACATTATCATGGCAAGAGGTGACCCTCGGCAAGCGTTTAGATTAGTCCGCGCCGAAACTCGTCTTCGTCTTTCTGGTAAGGGGATGGGGGCCGATCTGTGCTCCATGCCCACCAAATTGAGCCGCATTGACATTGATAAAATTCTTGCCAGCGACGGCGGTGTAGGGAATCGGTGACAGGTGCATAGCGGTTGAGCCAAGCACGTTCTGCTTTTAGGGGAGTCTCGTCGCAATTAGGGCAGCAAAAGTCCATGGCATGGGTCGCATTTTTGATCCATTCGGGGGGACGGGGACTAAAGGCATCCATAGGGTCTGAGGGCAATTTTATTTTCTCTATGGTAACGGTTTCGTTGGCGATCGCCTGAGCACAAGTTTGATCATGCTGGCGATCGCAATTTTTCGGCAACATCGAAGTAGCTAAAAGTCTCTGCTAGAAAGCATCATGAACAATGTCAGCAAACCTTGAGACATTGTTTATGAACTCATTCAAGGCATAAAAAAACTAGGCCAAAGTAGCCTAGTCCTTGCTGAAAATTAGGTGTATTGTCGTTCTTCATTCAGAGTCGAAATACCTTGACTCCTAAACTCAATTTATTTTTCGTAACTTAAAACAATGTGCTGCCTAGTGCCCCACCTACAGCTTGCAACAAGAAAATTGCAATGATCGGTGAGAGGTCGATTCCACCAAGAGGCGGAATAAACGAGCGGAAAAAATTGAGGTATGGATCGGTCACAGGACTCAAAAATCCCATGATTTGCATCGCCCAATCAGCAGTCTGGAACCAGCTCAACAAAATTCTCACGATCAGGAGAATGATGTAAATCTGGACAAAGTTGCCGAGACTATCCTGTAACAATTGCGCGCCGTCCATAAGCGAATGACCATACCAAATATTAACTATACGGCTTTGATTTTAACCGATTATTTGAACTTCCCTAAGTACGGATATTACGGATTATTTCTGATCGTTACTGGGGGTTCATCGGATCTTGGCCATTACTGGAGTGAATTACTGACATTTGCTGACGTACATCGTCGATCGCCCCATTGAGTTGTGCAATCTTGTTTTCGAGGCTACGGCGAGCAATTTCCATGTTGTCTTGGGCATTAAGGTTCAGCGGCTCTTCATCATCGAGCCATTCAGCTTCATCTGCGATGCTCTTTGCCTTAACTCGCGACACAGCCATTGCACCTGATACGCCGCCGATCAGGCCACCAAAGAGTGCGCCCAACATAAACCCACTGCCAAATCCACTGCGTCGACTCATAATTCCGGCCCCTTCATTTGCTCTACATGGATTACAGCTTAACGGTTCATGCTCGTTCTTGCCTACATTATTTTGCAAAGATTTTAAGAAGGGAGAGAGTGTTAAGTCAGTTAATCTGAGCTTGGGGTAAGCAAGGCTTGAAATGGTGACGCGGGGAGCTGGCGAGAGGGGGGTTGCATAGGAAGGTTACGGCTGATCTGATAACAAATCTCCGTTTCGCCCTGTCTCTTTGTCTCCGAGTCTCTAAATATTTAAGTTGTAGTGCTTAATTTGTGCCAAAGCAGCGATCGCCTGCATCACCCAAACCGGGGAGAATATAGCCTTTATCGTTTAGTTCTTGATCGATGATTGCCGTGTAGACCTGCAACCCTTCGTACAGTTTGCTCAAGGCTTGTAGGGCTGGAGGAGCGACTACAATTGAGACGAGACGAATATTATTGGCACTAACACCCCGTTGGGTCACCTGTTCCATTGCTGCCATGATTGTGCCGCCTGTCGCCAACATCGGATCGAGTAGCAATAACCGTGTTTCTGGGTCGAACCGTTCGGGCAAATTATTAAAATAGGCTTCGGCTTCGAGTGTCTCTTCGTTGCGTTGATAGCCGAGATGATAAACCGAACTTGTCGTGATTGCTTCCTGTGCGCCTTCTAGCAGACTTAAACCTGCGCGCAAAATCGGGATCGCTACGATTTGAGCTTGGGGATGAATTAATGTCGCCGGTGCGGGTGCGAGAGGAGTCTGGACAGCGGCCTCAAGGGTCGGTAACCAATAGCGGCTTGCTTCGTAGGTTAGCCATTTTCCTAATTCTTTCATTGCTGTCTTAAACAAAGGCGTCGGCGTATTTACATCTCTGGCGATCGCCAACCAATGTTTAATCAAAGGATGGTCAGGAACATAAACACGAAGTTGCAGAGACATAGTAGGATTTTTGCATCCAGAAAGAATCGTCCTATAGACTAGCATAAGCCTCTGTTTTAGATACCATGCAGCAAGTTCCTAGCTACCCGAATGATTATTTGACAATTACATTTGCACCTTTATCTTTTGATGAGGCTTACCGTCGTTGTGAAGACGAAAAAAATGGGGCGATCGTCGTCATGAGCGGTACAGTGCGCAATCAAACCGACGGCAAGCCAGTTAAATATTTAGAATATCAAGCCTACGAGCCAATGGTTAAGGTCGTTTTTCAACAAATAGCCCACCAAATTCGGCAACAATGGCCAGACACCAATCGAGTAATTGTTCACCACCGCATCGGCAAATTAGTGGTTGGAGAAATGAGTGTAGTTGTGGCGATCGGCACACCACACCGAGCAGAAGCTTTTGCCGCTTGTCAATTCGCAATTGACACACTCAAACACAATGCACCCGTGTGGAAAAAAGAATTTTTCTCGGATGGAGAAAGCGAATGGGTACAAGGCTGTCTCGTTGATCCATCTGATACTGACGCTGCAACAACTTGATTTTATGTTCTGAGCAAAAAAAGTCCTTATAGTTGTTTCAATTTAGCCTGAAACAGAGGATCCCCCTAAATCCCCCTTTGCAAGGGGGACTTGAGCTTTTCAGTTGTCTCGTAGTTACTTGGAATGACTATGTTTTTAATTTACAAGTGATTTAATTACTGCAAAGACAAGCTCTAAGCTACTAATAGAAACTGATTTTGAGCTAGATTAAAACTCGATTGTGCTAGGCCAAATTTCTTGGATTTCAGCTTTTTGAGTTGCCGCATCAAAGCGTTCCCAAACTAAACCATTGACATCTGTCTCTTCTGAAAACTCTGTTGCTTCTGAATCTTCCCAGCCAACATGACGCACAGTTCCTGAGGGGCAAGACAAATCGCGCCGTACAGAAACATTTAGCGTTTCGGTGCGCCACAATGCATATTCGCCTTTTGCAACAATGCAAGGCTCTGCCGACAAACGACGCGAATAATCAGTAATGCTTGCGGCTAAGTTATCGGTGGCGATCGCCAGATGAAATTTTTTCATAGTCCTTTTTTACTCATCATTTAATCAATTCCACTGCATCCCGACCGTCTATATCTTGAAGATAAACTTTGACTTGTTCTTCCTTCGCAGTCGGTAATTTTTTGCCGGTAAAATCTGGCTGAATCGGTAGTTGTCGATGGCCTCGATCGACTAATACGGCTAAACGAATCAACTCTGGACGACCGTAGTCATTCACTGCATTCAACGCCGCCCGACTTGTCCGCCCACCAAAAATAACGTCATCCACCACGACCAAATGTTTGCCATTGATATCAAAAGGAATCTGGGTTTTTGAAGGGGTACGAACGCCAATTTTATCGAGGTCATCTCGGTAAAATGTAATATCCAAAGCGCCAACCGGAACGTCAATATTTTCTAAAAGTTCAATCTGTTTGGCGATGATGTGGGCAAGGGGAACGCCGCGAGTATAAATGCCTAGCAAAGCGAGTTCAGACAAATCACCTGCTTTCTCAATAATTTGCGATGCGAGTCGGGTAACTGTGCGACGAATCTCCTCAGGAGAGAGGATTTCAATGACGCTTTTTGTCATGTTCAGCCTGTGATTCAATAAGCTCTATTGTAAAGCTTGCCTGATGCCTGAGTACGACGGCGATCGCCCTTAATCCAAATTTGCTTTCACAACTAAACTAATATCAATCAGAGATGCTCTAAATATCAATCAAAAGTTACGGTTCTATTATGTGTTTTTTGTCCCATCTGGCAAGATCGCGTCGGTTAAATAGACTGGATAATCATACGTTTCTAACAAAAAGCCTTTCACATTTTCGAGGTTTGCCCGATCCAGATTCGCTTCCCTAAAAGTTGTTCCGGTCACGTCTGCGCCACTCAAATTAGCCTCACTCAAATCCAAATAATTAAAGTTCATATTTTGCAGTTTGCAATTTACTAAATTCGCCCCTTGCAAGTCTCCTTCAAAGTTCACACCAGTTAAATCTAGACCTTCTAAATTTGCGCCATTACACTTCATCCGATAAGTATTGCTACCTTGAAATTGCGTACTTCTTAAGTCTGTTGCTGCAAAATTGGCATTCTTAAAAATCGCGCCGTTAAAAATTGCACCGTTAAAATTGCTCCCCGCAGCATTCACCTCTGTAAAGTCAGTTTGGCTAAGATTGGCATCTTGAAAGTTTGTCTCAACACAAGTCGCTCTGACCTGCGATCGCCGCAAATTCGCCCCAGCAAAATCACTATAGGACACATCACAAAAATTCAGATTACTATGCTCTAAATTCGCCCCTTTGAAATTAATTCGACTCAGATCCAATCGCTGTAAATCCAAGCCCTGAAGATCCGCCCCAGCAAAATTGGCCTCCGGTTTTAGACACAACGCCCCAGCCTGCACCGGATCAAAACCATCAGGAAAAGTCGTCGTCGGACTGTACACAGCCCCCGTCAAATCCGTATTCGTCAGCGTGACGTCTTTGAGATTTGCACCGATTAGATTTGCGCGACACAATTTTGCATCCGTTAGATCCCATTGACCTAGATTTGTGCCCCGAAAATTAGCCCCAATAAATTTGGCCTGATGCAAATTCGCCTCAGTGAAATTAGGCGTGCGTCCAAAATCTAAGCCACTAAAATCAGCGTTCTGGAGGTTAGCACTGCGGAAACTCGTGCGGTTGTTGAATAAAATGTCGCGAAAATTGACGCCTTGCAGATTTGCTTGCTCAAAATTAGCGCGTTCCAACGAAGTGTACTGAAAATTGCAACCTTGAAGATTACAGCCTTTGAAATTAGTGTCACGCAGATCTGAGCTTTGAAAACTACTGCCAGCAAGATTGCTTTGGTCAAACACACAGTCGCGCAAATTTTGCTGAGTGAGGTTTAAACGGGGCAGTCGGAACCCAATAAAATAATGTTGGCGATTTTCTAGACGAGCTAAAATTTCTTCTGCACTCAGTTCCGCAGATTCATCGTCTTCTTTTTCTGAGGACAAAATTTCATCTTGAGATTGAAGATCCTCGGCTAGAGCTGTTTCTGTTGTTGAGACGGCTGCTACTTCTTCTGGCGTTTCTGTGTCGATGATTGGGTCATGGTACTCCGGCAAAATGTCTTTTAATACTTCTGGTTCCAATGGTTGCTCTGAGTGCTGAGGCTGTTCGGGTCGTTGGGGGGGTTCTAATAAGCTTGGCATCGGTAATTCTGCTTCCAACTCCAAGTTTTCTAATTCTTCATCGGACACTTCAGAAAGTTCTGCGGCTAATTCCAACTCCAAATCATCAAGATCGAGGTCTACATCATTAGCTGCATCTTCAAAGGACAAGGCTGGCAAGTGAGCGACGGGTGCCAACTGGGGAGATTCTGGCAAAGCATCTGTTAGTTCGTTAACTGTGACCAACTCGTCAATATCGGCATTAAAGTCCATTTCGCGATCGAGCTGTTGCTGAAACTCGGCATAATCTATAGACTGTTCGGTGGTTTCTGGAGGATCTGGCAGTATGATTTCTGTGGTGGGGCGATCGCCTAAATCTGTAGAATTCACATAGTTTTCAGACTCAGTTTTTGGCATTGCTGCTGCCGGATCGATTGCTGCGGTGAAGTCTGCGGCGGGGTCGAGGTCAAGTTCTAGATCTGGCAGTTCTGAAGGCTCAGCAGCATCATCGAGTTGCGCCAGCGCGTCGTTGCTTTCATCCATCAAACCTTCGAAAGATGAGAATTCATCCAAGCTGGCTAATTCCTCGGCGGTTATCTCGGTGTCAGTTGCAGCATCAAAACCCTGAAGCTCGCCGAGGTTATCCATATCTGTAAAGCTCAGATCATCGTCTGTGAGTTCGATGCTGACATCAAGTTCGTTCAGCTCATCAAAATTAAGCTTGTCCATCTCTGCGAACTCTAGAGCTGTGTCGATAGTATCTTCTGCCATTTCGACAGTGTTTAGTTCACCAAAGCTATTATCTGAGAACTCAAGTTGTGCTGAGGAGATATCTGTTTCAACACTGCTCAATGCACCGAAATTATCTGTGTCGCTAAAGCTTAGGTCTGGATTGTTTAGTTCTCCTTCTAGAGATAAGTTTTCTAAATCGTCTAAAGACAGCTCATCGTCAGCAATGTCGTTTTCTAAGTCGTCTAAAGATAGCTCGTCGTCAGTGATGTTGTTATCAAAATCGAAGGAATCGAAGTCATCGGTATCGCCAAGGGTATTTGTGAGGTCGGAGAGATCGGCGGCAAGGATATCTTCTAGGTCTATATCTTCGAGAGCGGCTTCTGAAAGGGGCATGACCAATAGATCGGAGTCAAAACTAAAGTCAGGGTCTGAGTCTGAATCTGAGTTTAATTCTAGGGCTGTTGTGTTGGTTTGGCGGAGAAGTGGTTCTTGAGAGGTGAGGCGATCGCCAAAAGATTGAAGTTCATTCAGCTGAGTATGGATCTGCTGGAGTTGCTCCTGTTCTGGGCGTCCCGCAAAATCTAATTGCAGCGTTTCGACTTGTCGCTTGAGGTTGAGCAGATTATTTTTTAAAAGATTTTGACGCTCTTCAATACGCTGGAGCCGTTGCAATACCTTGGCAAATTCTGTTTGGCTGACCGTCATCTCAAATATATCCGTTGGCGTGCGCTATCTTGACTTCTCATTTTATCCAGTAATCCGGCAAATACATCTGGACAAGTTGAGATCTGAGTTTACAAATCTATTGGCTAAATTTTTCTTACAGTCTGCCACGCTGGAAATGGACTTAAACCTACCATAGAGAAACTAAAAGCTATCACTACAGAAGAGCTGGCGTTACTGAACAACTTATGACTATTGCATCCACAGGCGATCGCCATCTTCCTTACCAAGGGCTTACGGCGGACGAAGTTACAGTAAATCGAGCCAACTATGGCGAAAATGTCCTCACACCACCACAGCGGGATCCTTGGTGGAAACTATTTTTAGAGAAATTTGAAGATCCCGTCATTCGGATTCTGATGATTGCCGCCGTTGTCGCCCTCACAGTCGGTGCAATACAAGGAGAATACGCCGAAGGTTTGGGGATCATCATGGCGATTTTGCTGGCAACTACCGTCGCTTTTTTTAACGAATTTAAAGCGAATCAAGAATTTGCCCTGCTGAATCATGTCTACGATCAAGTCAATGTCAAAGTCATTCGCAATGGTCAATACAGCAGTCTACCCCGCCAAGAATTAGTCGTCGGCGACATTATTTATATTGAGCAGGGTGATGAAATTCCGACTGATGCCAAAGTTATCGAAAGCGTGTCTCTCTTCGTTGATCAAGCAAAACTCACTGGCGAATCAGAACCTGCCTACAAAGCGGGTACTAAAGATCCGTTTCATACAGAGGAAGAGTCTAGTTATCCGTTTGATCGGGTTTGCCGCAGCACGATTGTCACGCAGGGCCATGGTTTTTGTGAGGTGACAGCGGTCGGCGATCGCACTGAAATTGGTAAGTTGGCTCAAGCGGTTGCCAGTGTTGAAGACGACAAAAATACACCGCTCAATCGTCAGCTCGAAGAACTCAGTCAGGCGATCGGTGTGATTGGGCTATCCGTGGCGATGTTGACCTTTGTCGCTTTGTTCATCCGGGGCCTGCTCACCAAGGAATTATTACTCACCGTTCAGCAAGGCTACGTGGTCGGCATTCTCATTATTAGCATTGCCGTTATTTTGATCCCCGTTTGGTTGCCTGTTGTTGATGATGGTCGTCGGCTGCTGAAAGAATGGGGTTTGTTTCCCAGTGCTTTTGATTTCGAACCACCGCAATTTACTGAAAATTGGCTACTGATGCTATTGAGCGGTGCTGGTCTTCTGGCTTTTGGTTTAGCAATGGGTTCTCTGTTTCAGTGGCTCCCGGAGACTATTGAGGCTTGGCTGCCCGGC
Organism: Limnothrix sp.; assembly: GCA_049644465.1. Lineage (GTDB taxonomy): Bacteria > Cyanobacteriota > Cyanobacteriia > Cyanobacteriales > MRBY01 > MRBY01. The sequence continues at coordinate 16,742 of JBARRZ010000196.1, read as the reverse complement.
GATGTGGGTTTGGCTTTGCTCAATTATTTTATGGTCGCGGTGACGATTATTGTGGTGGCTGTGCCGGAGGGTTTGGCGATGAGTGTGACGCTGTCGCTCGCCTACAGTATGCGCAAAATGACGGCGGAAAATACCTTGGTGAGACGGATGCACGCCTGCGAAACGATTGGCGCAACGACGGTAATTTGTTCTGATAAAACGGGGACGCTGACTTGTAATCAAATGCGGGTTAAGGATGTTGCTGTGCCGGGTTTGGTGGAGGCAACACCGACTGAAGCGCTGCGGGTTAAGGATATTCTCGCGGAGGCGATCGCCGCCAATAGTACTGCCGATTTGGAATATTCTACGGACGGTGATTTGCCGGAAGTGATCGGCAATGCGACAGAAGGCGCGTTGTTACTCTGGCTAGACGGGCAAAGTTTAGATTACCTCACCTATCGCTATCAATTTAAGCTGACTTCCCAAGGGGCATTCTCTGGCGAAAAAAAGTACATGACTAGTCTGGGGCGATCGCCAGTCCTTGACCAAGAAATTCTCTACATCAAAGGAGCGCCGGAAGTCGTCCTACAGCGGTGCGAATATGAACTGACAGCACAGGGCGTTATCCCCCTCACAGAACGTGTTCACATCATCCAAATGCTCCACGACTATCAAAAACGGGGCATGAGGACACTCGGTTTTGCCTATCGTCCCCTCGGTGATTTGAGCAATTTTAAAATTACTGAAATTGAACATCACTTAGTCTGGCTCGGCTTTTTTGCCATCGTTGATCCTTTGCGAGAGGATGTGCCCGGCGCGGTGCAAGCCTGCCTCAATGCGGGTATTCAAGTCAAGATTGTGACGGGTGATAGCCCCCAAACTGCAAAAGAAATTGGCCGACAAATTGGCCTGCTACCGCATTACGACGCCGAGACAGATTTGCAAGCACAGCTCCATTTGACCGGGCCAGAATTTGCAGCACTAAATGATCAAGATGCTCTCGAAGCAGTCAAATCCCTAAAGGTTTTGTCGCGTGCTTGCCCACTCGATAAGTTGCGCCTTGTGAAGTTGCTCCAAGAAAATGGCGAAGTTGTCGGCGTGACGGGTGACGGGACGAATGATGCGGCGGCGCTCAAGCAGGCTCAGGTGGGTTTGGCGATGGGTAGTGGCACGGCGATCGCCAAGGAAGCGAGCGATATTATTTTGCTCAATGATTCTTTTAGTAGCATCGTCAATGCGGTGTTGTGGGGGCGATCGCTCTACGAAAATATTCAGAAATTTTTACTGTTTCAACTCACCATTAATGTCGTCGCGCTCGGCACAGCTTTACTCGGCCCTTTCATCGGCATCGAGCTGCCTTTGACCGTGACTCAAATGCTGTGGGTGAACTTGATTATGGACACCTTTGCCGCCCTCGCCCTCGCCACAGAACCACCAAATCCCGAAGTGCTCCAGCGATCGCCGCGTCATCCCGATGCTTTTATTATCACGCGCGCCATGGCGACTCAAATTACCGCTTTGGGCCTGAGCTTTTTGGTCTTTATGATTAGCTTTTTGAAGTATCAAATGCGCGACGGAGAGATTACGCTTTACGAATTGTCAGTCTTTTTTGCGGTGTTTGTGTTCTTGCAATTGTGGAATTTGTTTAATGCCCGCTGTTTTGGTTTGTCGATTTCAGCGTTTAATGGCTTAGTCAAAAATCCAGCGTTCGTGGCGATCGCCGCCACCATTTTTATTGGTCAAGTCGTGATGGTGCAGTGGGGCAGCAGCGCGTTTCGGACTGTGCCGTTGTCTTGGCAACATTGGCTGTGGATTATTAGTAGTACTTCGCTGGTGCTGTGGTTTGGCGAAATCTGGCGCAAATTTGCCCCCACTCAACCCAAGCCAGAAAGTCAAGCTAAAACCCTTTAAAAACTGGTTGGTTTAAATTGTTTTCAGCACTATCTTCTTAACGCAAGCTAACCCATGAAACGTTTAACAATGCCGCCATTTTTGATCGGTTTAGTGATTCTATTTTGGGGCTGGCATACGAATCAGTGGGTTTTCGCACCAGTGATGGCGATCGCCTACGAAGGACACCGAGCAATTAATTCTCGCTGGAATTTTACAGATGTAGATATACGCCGTGCCGCCAGCATTTCAACTGTTAGCTTAATTGGCCTTTATACATTTGTTGCTGTTACAGGTCGTTGGCTAAATGCGGTCAGTATTTTCTTTCACTGGCTGCCGATTATTTTATTCCCCATTTTGCTGCTGCAAACTTACTCTGTAGACAATAAAATTAATTTTAGAAGTCTACTTCTTTTCGTAAAATTTGATGAGGAGATTGCCAAGCGAAAAAGAAATTTCAATGTTACCCATCCTTATTTTGTAATTTGTTTATTGTCTGCTAGTGCGAATCCAGAATTCGGTTTCTCTTTTTATATCGGCTTAACTCTCATTACACTGATTCCACTATGGCAACTGCGATCGCCCCGTTTCAAACTACTGCCATGGCTATTCTCTGCACTAATTGCTGTAAGCCTTGGTTTCGTTAGTCAGGCTGGCTTACATCGATTACACCTTTATGCAGAACAACAGGCGATCGCTTGGCTCAGTCAGTTTTATCAAGGGCAAGCCGATCCGTTCAAACAAAGCACTTCTCTCGGTGAGATTGGCGAAATCAAACAATCAAATGCCATCGCTTTCCGTGTTAAGTCTTCTGACGGAAAAACAGTACCTCGTTTATTTAGAGAAGCTGTTTACAATAAATATCAAGGTGAGCTTTGGATCGCGACAGATAACAGATTTGAAGCTATTAATTCTGATGCAACAGAAAGTACATGGCAGTGGCATAATTCTGTAGGAAATAGTGAATCAGTAACCATTACGGATAGGACAATTAACAATAAAGCCATCCTCAAATTACCGCCGGGAAGTTTCCGTGTTGAACAATTGTCAGCCGACATTTTAGAGCGAAATCAATATGGCGCAGTTCGTTTTGAAGCCAAACAAAAACTAGTTCAATATAAGCTGAACTTTCAAGCAGATTTAAATTTTGATGCAGTACCAAATGCTAACGATTTGTTTGTTCCTAAAAGTGAGTCAGCAGCGCTAGAAGAAATCATTCAAACTCAGCAATTTTCTGGCCAGCAACCAACAATAGTATTAAACGAATTAGAACAGTTTTTTCTGACTAAGTTTCGGTATTCTCTCGACCTAACCGGGGCGGGCGATCGCCCTACACCAGTCAGTAGTTTTTTGTTGGATCAACGCACAGGTCACTGCGAATATTTTGCAACCGCAACAACTTTACTACTAAGAGAAATGGGCATTCCAGCCCGCTATGCTGTCGGTTATTCTGCCCACGAGTACAATCAGCTTGAACAGCAATATCTTGTCCGCGATCGCCACGCCCATGCTTGGACAATGGCCTACATTGATGGCAAATGGCAAAATTTTGATACCACACCACCAAGTTGGACAGATATCGAAGATCAAGAAGTTAGAGGATTTTCTTTTGTCGGTGATTTTTGGTCATGGGGAAAACTCCAACTCACTCAAATTTTAGGAGATATTTTCACCCCCGAAAATATTCGTCGATGGTGGTGGATTATTCTGCCGATTCTATTACTAAGAATGTGGACAATCAAAGCTAAAAATAACGAAAGTTCTCCTCATAAGATCCCTAGTTCACGTCACCAGAAAAAGGTAGCAAACTTACTTTCAAACTCTCACTTCACAGCACTAGAAAAAGTACTCAGTCAAAAAGGATTTGCGCGCCAAAAAGCACAACCAATTAGTTTTTGGCTACAAAATCTCCGTAACCACGATACAACGAAAATAATGGTTTCAGAGTTAGATCAAATTGTGCAATGGTATTACCGAGACCGATTTGACCCCAAGGGTTTGAGCGCTGAAGAATCAGAAGATTTCAAGCAGGCTGTAGATTTATGGCTACAGCGTTGGCAGTCATGATTTTGTACAACCAAATTCAAACAAAAATTTGAAATTGAGTTTTAGAATACCTAAACGACTGGATAAGATCTGACAGTCCACCAAAGCAGTAAGACCAGACCCAATACAAGCAGTTTAGATAATAGATAAATTGTCCCGTTGGAAAGTAAATCAAAACTAAGCATGAGCGGTTCCTCCTGACATTGCTTATTAGCAATATTTTGTAGTGATGGAAGGCAGTAATGTAGTGCGGCTCTGTACTTTCTATTGTCTCTCTGAATATTTTTACTGGCTGTTAATAGAGTAATTTTGTTGAAAAACTTTGTACTCTTATTGAATAAAAACTCATTTTTTCTGGAATTAGACGGAAAGAGTTTCAGTTTTTTAGAAATAATAGAGAGTAGAGGCACGCAGAAAAGTAGGCAAATAGATGATTGATGTTGCGATAATCGGGGCAGGTTTGGCGGGTCTTCATTGTGCGGCCTTGCTAGGAAAGCGAGGTTTTACGGTGGAGATATTTGATAAGTCGAGGGGCATTGGTGGTCGGCTCGCGACGCGGCAGGTGAATGATCTTCGCTTGGATCATGGTTTACCGAGTTGGGAAATTCTCGGCGAACATACGGAGCAATTAACGCAACGACTTCTTGCAGCGAAATTATTGCAACCTTGGCTGGTCACGGAATCTAATGTGGTGGATGTGCAGTTATGGAAAAGTTTGCCGATGAAAACGCACTACGCGGCGCGGGATGGCATGACGGCGATCGCCAAATTTATTGCGCAGGATCTTACGGTAAATCGAGGTCATCATCTAACGGCAATTCAAGCAAATGCGAAATCTTGGCAGCTGACGTTTCATAACGAGCAAACCATTGCTGCGAAGGCGATCGTATTGGCAATGCCCTATCCTCAAATTCAACCGCTCATTACCGCATTTAATCCTCAAGCAAAACAACTGCAATCGATTAGCTACGAACCGTCGCTTTCGTTGATGCTAGGTTACGACAGCTTAAATATTGAAGTGCCATGGCAAGAGCTAAGGTTGGGGAACCACCCGATATTTCGCAAAATTATATTTGATGGCCAAAAGCGATCGCCTCAAGCTAAGACGATGGTGCTGCAAAGTCATGAAGATTTTGCTCAAGATTATCTCGATGCGGCTTCGTTAAAACCGGCTCAAGAGATGTTGATCGAATCAAGCCAAACTCTCTTTAAGCTACCAGAACCCGCTTGGGCACAGATGCACCGCTGGCGATACGCTTTACCTCAAGCGGTTTTGGGTCAGCCTTATCTCGCTTTGGACACAGCACTACCGATGATTGCTTGCGGAGACTGGTGTTTAGGCAATGGCATTGAAGGGGCGATCGCCTCTGGACTGGCAGCAGCAGAATCATTGGCCCAATAGCGCTGAAATGCAAATGCACTAATTACCAAACAAAATTTGTTTAATTGCCCATCAGTGGTGCGAGGGTCGTTTCCAATTCTCCCGCCAGAGTTTGCTGCTGTTGGCTGGTGCTAGAAAACTGGTGTGCAAGTTGTTCAAGCTCTCGTAGTGGCTGAGTCACCCCGTCCAAAGAATCCTGTAGCGGCTGTAAATTTGCTTCGTACAACTCTAATTTTGATTTCAGCTTTTCACAATCAAGCTGCTTTTTTTGATATTCCTTTTGGCGCTGGGCAAGACTATCACTTTGATGCTTCACTTCAGCTGCCTGAGTCGATAAAACACTCTGGGTATTTTGTACCGATTGCGATAGCTGGTCGATTTCTTCGCGCAGCTTTTTTTGCTGCTCGCGGTATTCTTGCTGATCTCGCTCTAAGCGGGCGATCGCCGGACTCAGATCAATATTCGTTTCAAGATCAATCTCGATCACCCCTTGGCGTTGCTTCAGCACCTTAAGATGTGGCCGCATCACAGACTGTCGTTCCCGCAATGTTCGCCGCTGACCCACAAGCGTTTGGTTCAACATACCGATGCGTTCTTGCTCATCCTTTAGCTCTTCTTCTAGCTCCTGCACCGCCATCACATCGTTACTATCAGCTTGACCCATTTGCTCCTGCAACTCTTGTACAGCCTGTTGTTGCAACGTCAATTCTTCTTCTTGGTCATTCACAAAGTTCACTAGCTTATCCAGTTCACCTTTGAGATTTTCAACGACACTTTCCAGCTCGCCAAGGGGCATAGACTCCAAGTGCGAAACATCAATCGTTTCTCCCTCGACACCTCCCATCCCCGCAGCGAGATTATTGAGAGAGTCTTGCAGTTCTTCTTGATTCTGCAAACTCAAGTTGAGATGCTGTAAATATTCTTGCTTCGCTTTCAGAAGTTCCTGCTGCACTTGCGTCTGGAAGCGTGCCTCTTCGAGGGAACGAGTCTTCCCTTCAAGGCTAGTTTCTTCCTGTTGTAGCTCTGTGGCGATCGCCGTAACCTGTTCCTGTAGTGCAGTATATTCCTGCCGATCGTGGTCTAGCGCATCCCAAGCCGCTTTCAATTGTTGCTGTTGCTGATCCGCATAATGCAACGCCCCATCCAGACGCTCCAGAAAATTGTCAGTTGGGGCGATCGCCCCTTGAATTTGCTCAAAAATAGCCTTCAGCCGTTCCGTTTGAGCCGCATCCAACGCAACAGCACCATTGCCCTCGCTCTTAAGCTCCTCTAAACGCTCCTGCTCACCGCGCAAATGCTCCCAAGCCCCTTCCAGTTCCGCCTGCTTCTTCTCAAAATCAGCCTTGATTTGATCCGCACCAGACTTCAATTCCTCAATCGATTCCCGTTCCGCCGCCAACCGTTGCAACTCTTCCTCAGAACCCTCTAACGCCTCCTGTTGCTGGTCTAGCTCTACCTGACGAAGGTTCAACACCTCAGCCTGATACGTCAGCGATTCCTTCCACTGCTCAATCTCTTCTTCTTGAGCCTTTGTTTTTTCCATCAAGCGGGAAAAATTTTGCAAAATCGACAAAATCCGATTGCTCGCAGACTCCGGTGTTCCCTGAATTTGGCGACTACCATTCAAGTTGACAACAATTAAAGCCCCGTCCCCAAAATTGCTCAAATCGTCAGCACTAAGGGCGTCTTCGCTCGGTACCGCAGCCCAGCTCTTGTCATTGCGTTCACAGGCAAGAAGCTGAACCTCTGTTTTGACGCCCATGAAACCTTTTGTCTTTTTGACTTCTGCAAGATATAGCACGCTGCTAAATTCCCCTTGAAAGCTCTAGTGCTTGAATGCGTTAATTATGTGTGAAATTACCAGAGATTGTCTCCCTGATAAGTAGCCCATGGTAAAAGTTGCCAAACTTTACAAAAAAAATTGACTCTTGTCTTTTAGCCTACGACAAATTGAGTGAAACTGAAGGGCACTTTCGTTCTCACAATTCTAAGAGATCATTATAGCGATTCTATTGCTGTAATTAAGAGTGTTATTTTTAGCATTTTTCACAAAAATGAACTGTTCTAGCTTTGTAATCTCTAGATGAAAGATACCCATTACTTTCAATTTAGCTGCGATAACTGTTAAAGAGAGTAATAGACGGCAACCAATTAGGACTTTCAGTTTAGACAGCTAATTGTCAGGAACTTTTTGGGGCAAGCTCAAGTAAATAGGCTGTGTTTTCGAGGTCAGTGAGCAGCATCAAAACAAACGGAAGTGGTTAATTTCGCGTAAAAGCTCGAAGGGATTAGGAACAGATTTGTATCTCGCCTATTGTTTGGCAGAGATAATGTGGCAGTCGATAGCATTGGGAACGTACACTTTAAAATGAAAGCGGCTCTTAGAAGTTTGCATCCACAACAATGCGGCCCTTGATTGGGAGGCTGACCGAGAAGATATGCAAGGCACTTTAAATGAAATTGATATCCGGAGTATTTTTCAGCTTGTTGAGCTAGGGCAACGGACTGGGCAGCTTTCGATTGAGTCTTTACCGATGTCAGCTGTAGCGCGTGCAGACTGGGCTGATTCGGGCACGAATGATTTGGATACGGCTGATGTTGTGCAGCGTAGTTCGGTGTGGTTTGTCTTTTTTGTTAATGGTCAAATTGTTTATGCGACGAACCGACGTAGTGCGAATTTACAACGGCTGCAAGGTTATCTGCGTCATTATCATCTCGATCAGCAGCTCAAGGATCTACAAGCTCCTCCGGCGATCGCCACCACTAACGTGCCCGAATACGCATATCTCTGGCTGCTTCTCGAACAACACATTATCACCGCAGAACAGAGCCGACACATCCTCAAGTGCATGGTCGAAGAAACCATTTTTGATTTACTGAGCCTACACCAAGGATTTTTCTTTTTTAAACTCAGCACTCCCCTCTCACCGCAGCTCACAAGCTATCCCATTACTCCTCTCTTACTCGCCACCAGCAAAAAAGTTCAGCGATGGAAGCAGCTACTCCCTCATATCCAATCTCCTAGACAATGTCCTCTAATCATCTATCGCGACAAACTATCAGAAGATCTGCCCGCCGGAGCCTACCAAAAACTGACCCACTGGGCCAACGGTCAAACATCCCTTCGTCAGCTCGCTCGCTACCTCAATCGAGATCTCGTCACACTCTCCAAAGCTCTCCATCCCTACGTGCAAAAAGGCTGGATTCAAATGCAGAATCCTGACCAAGAACAAATAGAATCCCAACCCACATGGGAAGTCAGTACAATACCCAGACTGCCAAAAATTCTCTGCATCGATGACGATCTCACTATCGGCAAGACCGTAGAAGCCATGCTAGAGCCCCACGGTTATCGCGTTCAGCTCGTCCAAAAACCACTCGCCGCTTTTGAGACCGCTTTTACAACCTCTCCCGATTTGATCCTCTGCGATATTGCCATGCCCCAACTAGACGGCAATCAAATTTGTGGAATGCTCCGCTTTTCCAATCGCTTTCGGCTCACCCCCATCATCATGCTGACAGGCAGAGAAGAATTTATTGACCGAGTCAAAGCCACAATGGTCGGCGCTACAGACTATCTAACAAAGCCATTCGGCACCCAAGAACTACTCACTCTCCTCGAAAAGTATCTGCCGTGGCAGTCCCTCTCATCCCATTCCCATACTCCCTGAAAAAACCACCGGATCTAGTATTTATCTTGAGGTAAAGAGAGTATCATGGCATAGTGTGGACAGGCGAAACCATTTCGTCGCCCATAGTCTTGCTTTGAAATCTAAAGTAAGGTTGTATCTAGGCTGAGAGTCCGTTCAAAGTAAGCTCAAACCTAACCAGAATGGCATTGTTCGTCTTACACATACCGTTTAGTTGGGTCTTACTCAAAAGTACCAAATCAGCAATTTTGTTTCTAGGGAATCTGTAATGAGTAAAATTTTGGTCGTTGAAGACAGCATGTCCCAAAGGGAAATGATTTCAGAACTACTCAGAAATAGTGGTTTGGATGTAGAAGTCGCTGGCGATGGTGTAGAAGCTTTAGAGAATTTGAAGCTGTTTCAGCCAGATCTAATTGTCCTAGACATCGTGATGCCTCGCATGAATGGCTATGAGCTTTGTCGCCGCATCAAATCGGAACCAAAAACACAAGATATTCCAGTGGTCATGTGTTCTTCTAAAGGTGAAGAATTTGACCGCTATTGGGGCATGAAACAAGGAGCTGATGCTTACATCGCCAAACCTTTCCAGCCAGCTGAATTGATTGGTACGATCAAGCAGCTACTTCGAGGCTAATTTTCTATGCTGAGCACTAAGTTTTTGAATTTTCAAGATTGAAACTTTGGTGTTTGGATTATTTGATTCACTTCAAAACATAATCATTTCGAGGCTTTAGCTGTTGAATCAGATATTAGGTCGCTACAGCAATATGTCTCGTCCAATTCAACAGCCACTTCTTTATTTACCGCAAACCTATGGTTAGCAATCCAGAATTTACGCAAGATCCACCACCTTTTGGTTCAGATATCCAGAAGCTAGAGAGTCCTGAAGGTGAATTGCATTTGCGCTTTGTTATTCCGTCGGGAATGGCTTTTGCAATTCCTGCAGCAGGGATTCGTGAGGTAATGCAACAGCCTCCTGAGCGGATCACCCCTATTCCTAATGTCTCACCTCTATTACTGGGCACAATCAATTTGCGGGGACAAATTATTTGGGTGGCAGATTTAGGGCAATTTCTTGGAGATCCAACGCCTTTACGTACTGATCGTGCGGAAATTCCGGTCATTGCAATTGAAGACCAGGATACTTTGTTGGGATTGGCGATTAGTGAAATGCAGGGAATGCGATGGTTGCCTCCGGAAAAACTGCAAATCCAGCTGAATAACGTTCCGGATAGCATGGCACCGTTTATCAAGGGGGGATGGTTACCGGATGAAGATGAGGATGTGGTCTGGCATTTATTAGATCACGTTGCCATTCTGCGTTCAGCGCGTTGGGGAACCTAGTTATATTTTAGAAAGGATATAACTTTAAAATACTGTCGTCAGGGAATTATTTATATTGATGGGAGATTTGCATTACATTAAAAACAGATGTCGTTTCTTCCAGAATCCTAACTCATAGTTCAGTACGATTATCCTATATTCGCAAGTCGGAGATGAAGAGGGAACCGAATGCCACTCAGCACTGATTACACAAAAGAATATGGTGAGGCTCAGAAGGCTTACTACCAAAATAATTTAACGGAAGCAGCAGGGATTACGAATCATTTGCTGAATGAATATCCGGATGACCCTAATTTGTTGCTGCTCAGTGGCCATATTTATCTCGGTTTAGAGGATTATGATACGGCTTCGCAGCAGTATCATCAGGTCTTAGAAGTTACGGATCAGGAAGACTTTCATGAGTACGCGCGTCAAGGGTTAGAGCAGGCTTCTACTTACGGTAGCGAAAATGGCGGCACGGATTATGGGGATGATTTGCCTGATGAGGCGACTGAGGCGAATCTGGGTTATGGGCAGTTAGGAGAAGAATTGTTTGATGATGGTGTGGATCTAAGTTTCGATCTACCCTCGGAGAATGAGACGCCTAGTATGGAGGCGAGTGGGGCTGGCAGCACGCTTGTAAATCCGTTTACGGAAAATGAATTGGGGCATGTGGAAGCTGTTGATGATTCTCCGTTCAATGAATCGTTAGGTTCTGGGGATTTGGAGTTTGATGATGAGTATGGATCGGATGATGATTTTCCTTTTCTAGATGCAACGAATAGTTTGGGTGAGGATTCTACTTTTGATCGGAGTTCTCTGCCTGAGTCGGATCGCACTGAGCAAACTTTCGTCTTGCCTAGTAGTGGTGGTGGCGATCGCCTCGATGAATTTACAGAAGACTCTCCATTCTTGAACGAAGTTAGCGATAACGGCTACGAAAGTAATAGCTTCGTCGATTTTGACGATGTTGATCTCAATACCTTTGATGAACAAGACGACAGTTTTGAAATTAATGATTTTGATGCCGTTGATGCTAGTACAAACGATATCAACTCAGCCACATTAGGCGTTGCCTCTGCTGGTATCGACGCCCTTTTTGAAGACGATTTCGGCGATTTGGATCCTGACGAACCGATTGGTGGTTCCTACGAAGCCCAGAGTAATGAAGCTCAAGAAACCTTACTGATGGGCATCAATAACGGTGATTTTGACGTCGATTCCGACCTATCATCTAATTACAGTGAAGCAGACGCGACAGCTTCTTTTGCCGCACCTAGCTATGACCAGCAATCCTTTGATAACAATGAAGTTGAAGACTTTGACCTACAAGGTATTGATGACGACTTCACCGATGATGACGATGACTACTATGACGATGATGAAGAAATTAGTCTTGGTAGTCTAGGAAACGAATTACTAAACGAACAAAGTCTAGAGCAAGAAGAAGACGAAGGTTTTCTTGAAGAATTTGATGTCTTTAACGACGAAGATCTAGAAAACTTGCCTAATTTAGATATGGATATGTCAGAGGTTGATCAGGATATGCCTGACACCAACCTATTTGACTCCAGTCTGGGGAGTACCGAAAATCTCGCTTTTGATGATCAAGAAGATCTGAGTATTGGCGACGATGATAGCGTTTTCTCTACATTTAGTGGCGGCGCTAGTAGTAAACCAGAAGAAGTAGTGACAAGCTTCACGACAAAGAAAGAAAAATCTGTCGAACCAGCGTCTGAAGTAGAACAAGGTTATTTTGCATGGTTTGAGAATGCGACTTTAGAAAATAAGCAATTCTTTACAGCAACAGCAGCAGGTGTCGCCTCAGCATTGGCCGCCGCTTTCGTGACCTACGGTGTCTTGATGTCAACGCCAGAGGAAAAAAGAACGAATCAGCTTATCGGCTCAATTGCAACAGCAGGTGCATTGACCACTTTAATTACTAGTGCGGCCAGCTTTGGAGCGACGCTATTTCTCGGCAAAATCACGACAAAGCAGATCAAACGAAGTACAAATAATTTACAAACTCAATTTGATGCGGTTTCTAACGGCAACTTAAATGTCAAAGCAACGGTTTTCTCTGAGGATGAATTTGGTGAATTAGCGACTGGCTTTAATCAAATGGCGCGAGTTATTTTGACGACGACCAGCGAAGCGCAAAGACGTGCAGAAGAAACGGAACAATCTAAAGAAGACTTGCAACGCCAAGTGATTCGTTTGCTAGACGATGTAGAAGGTGCGGCACGGGGTGACTTGACCGTGCAAGCGGAGGTAACAGCTGATGTGCTCGGTGCGGTAGCTGATGCTTTTAACTTGACGATTCAAAACCTCCGAGAAATTGTTCAACAGGTAAAGGAAGCGGCTCGTCAGGTAAACCAAAACTCTGCGGATAGTGAATCGTTTGCGCGGGGTCTGTCTAGCGATGCGTTGCGACAGGCTGAAGAGTTGGCGGTGACGTTGAACTCGGTACAGATGATGACTGATTCCATTCAGCGTGTTGCGGAAAATGCGCGAGAAGCTGAAGAGGTTGCACGCACGGCATCGGCTACAGCGTTGAAGGGTGGTGAATCGGTAGAGCACACGGTTGCTGGTATTTTACAAATTCGAGAAACGGTGGCGGAAACAGCGCGAAAAGTAAAACGCTTGGCGGAATCTTCGCAAGAAATTTCGAAGATTGTTGCAGTGATTTCTCAGATTGCGTCTCGTACTAATTTGTTGGCGTTGAATGCTTCGATTGAGGCGGCACGTGCAGGTGAGTCGGGTAAGGGTTTTGCGATCGTTGCGGATGAGGTTCGACAGCTGGCTGACCGTTCGGCGAAGGCGTTGAAAGAGATTGAGCAAATCGTACTCCAAATTCAAGGTGAAACCAGTCTGGTAATGACGGCGATGGAAGAAGGGACGCAGCAGGTTATTGACGGCACGAAGCGGGCGGAACAAGCGAAACAATCGTTGGAAGATATTATTCAGGTCTCTAATCGGATTGATGCACTGGTGCGTTCGATTACGGCGGATACGGTGGAGCAGCGGGAAAACTCGCGAGCTGTGGCACAGGTTATGCAATCGGTGGAACTGACGGCTCAAGAAACGTCTCAGGAATCGCAACGAGTTGCGGGTTCGCTCCAAAATCTGGTGGGTATTGCACGAGATTTGTTGTCTTCTGTGGAAAGGTTCCGCGTTGATTCGCCGGATAACAAGTAACATAGTTTGGCAAGGCTGCTTGATGATGTGGCGATCGCCCGAATATTGTGCCTTAATGTTTCAGTTATATTGCCGCTATGGTCAGTCCGATAAGTTCTAAAAGCCCGTTAGGAATGTGGTTACAGCGTCTGAATGCTGCGGTTTTCCTTGGGGGGCAAGTGATTGTCCATTTGATCCAAGGACGCTTCAATCGACGCATGACCGTTGAGCAAATGGCAGCAGTCGGGCCGGATTCTCTGCTGATTGCATTGGTGACATCCGGTTTTGTCGGCATGGTCTTTACAATCCAAGTGGCGCGAGAATTTATTTATTTCGGCGCAGGAACCGCTGTCGGTGGCGTGTTGGGGCTTTCTTTGACGCGAGAACTAGCGCCTGTGTTAACCGCTGTTGTGTTAGCTGGCCGGGTTGGCTCTGCCTTCGCCGCAGAAATTGGCACTATGCGCGTCACCGAACAAATCGATGCATTGCATATATTGCGGACAGATCCGATTGATTATTTAGTTTTGCCACGTTTCTTAGCTTGCTGTTTGATGTTGCCTTTGCTAACGATTTTATCGCTAATTATGGGGATGCTTGGCGGCTTGGTTATCGCAACAAGTTTATATCAAATTCCACAGGCAATTTTTATCAATTCAATTCGTAGTTTCTTGCAATACTGGGATATTGCGAGCGCGTTGATCAAATCGATTGTTTTCGGTGGCTTAATTTCAATAATTGGCTGTAGTTGGGGGCTAACAACTTCTGGTGGTGCTAAGGGTGTTGGACAATCAACAACGACAGCAGTCGTCACTTCTTTACTCGCTATTTTTATCTGTAACTTCTTTCTTTCTTGGCTAATGTTCCAAGGTTTAGGTAGTGCTTTGGTCGGCTAGTTTTTTGAAAGCAAAATATTGGTTACTTTGGCTGGTTGGCTTATTTATCTTGCTGAATATTCAGGCTTGTTCTGTTGAATCACGTCAAAATAAAGATGTGATTACTGTGGCGATCGCCGCATCATTAGGGGAGGTGATGGGTGAAATAAAAATGCAATTTGAGCAGACCTATCCAGATATCAAAATACAGTTTAATACCGCTTCATCAGGAACATTACAACGACAAATCGAAGAGCAGGCTTCTATTGATGTCTTTGCTAGCGCAGCTCTTGAGCCAATTCAAAATTTAGTCGCAAAGAAATATATTCAAGCAGATCAGGTCAAAATTTTTGCCACCAATAAGTTGGTTTTAGTCCAGTCATCAAAGCAAAAAAATCAAATAAACGCTTTGCAGGATTTAGCCAACTCAAATATTCAAAGAATAGCAATGGGCAATCCAAAAACTGTCCCCGCAGGCCACTATGCTAAAAATGCTTTGCGGCGATCGCCCAACTTGTACAATATTTTAAAAAAAGAAAACAAATTGATTTTCGGCGAAAATGTTAAGCAAGTTTTGACTTATATCGTGACTCAAAATGTTGATGCTGGATTTGTTTATCAAACAGATATTTATAGTCAACCAGATCTGAAACTTATACAAGTTTTTGAAGCAGATATGACTGGCAAAATTCAATATGCGATCGCCCCTCTTCGCAAGACAGCTAATCCAGAAATTGCTGCGACATTTATTGAATTTGTGACGGGTCAAAAAGGGCAAACAATTCTAGCAAAATACGGCTTTACTCAACCTAAGGATTAACCTCTGTTTTTTCCCACCAATCTGCTGATCGCAGATGATAAAGCCAACGGTTTTGAGGATCGCCACATAGTTCTAAATGATCAACTTCAGTCGGTTCAAATATAAGTAAGACAAAGTTTTCAGCCGGCGTTTCAGGATTAACCACAGTTGGAGAAAATTGAGCGGAGTCCTCTTCACGTGCTGCAGCTGGATCGGGCCACAAAAATTGCGCTCTGGCACTATCCGAAATGCTCTGCCATGTGTGTTTGCGCTCTGCAAAGAAAGGCGAGTCAATAGTTTGGTGGGAGATAATTTGTATTGAACCAGCCAAGCGAAATTGCTCACGAGTTTTTGTGAAATACCACGCAATTTCTGCCCGATTATTTTGCGCTAAATGGCAAATTTTTTCGCTACGGCGATCGCCGATAATTTTCAGCTGATTCGTTTGCTCAACAAAACCTCGAAAGACAACCGTTCGATTCGCCGGCAAACCAGCAGGTGTGACGGTAGCCAATTGAAAAAAACGATGATGCGCCTGACTCCGATTTCGATGAATCGCTCGAGAAAGAGGCGATCGCCATGGAGCCAGAACAAAAAGAGAATCCGCCATAATCAATCCCTTAAGAAGCCTGAGATTGACGCCGCTTTTGCGCAATCCCCCAACATTCCGACACAAGCTGATGCCAAGGCATTACTACTTTCATATCGATCGCCGCACCACCATCCGTTGCTTGAAACATCAACTTTGCCGCTCCCACTTCCGCCTGAGCCTGCCGGATTCTTGCGATGAATGTTTGCTGCTCCGCTTCAGTCATAAAAGACAACTGATCCTTTTCTAGAGCCTTCAACGACAGATCGAACCAGTACAAAAAATCCTCAAGTAATGGCTCGAGCACAGACTTTAATAATTTTTGATCTTCAGGTAATTCCGCTGGAAACATAAAACGTATTTTTATAATTTTTTATTTATATATCTTAACATTTTTCGCCATACCAGCCCTGCATAGCGACAATGCAAAATATTAAACAACATTAAAAAATGTCTCGCTACACTGACCCTCTTGGTAAAACTGAGAAGAAACTGACGTTCAGCAGTTTTATTGCACCAGTTGCATTAATTCATTTATCTATGACGGTGGCCCAACGTGAAGTACGACATCCGCTACAAACCAGCCTTTGCCTGTCTGTTTGTGACCCTAGAACCCGGCGAGCAAGTAACCGCAGAAGCGGGAGCAATGGTCAGCATGGATGGGGGAATCAGCATGAAGACCGAATTTTCCGGGGGGTTTATGTCAGCCCTAATGCGCAGCATGTTTGGTGGCGAATCCTTGTTTGTCAACATTTACAGCAACACGAGCAATCGTAAACAGACAGTCATCTTGACCCAATCAATGATTGGCGACATTCACCGCATCGACCTTAGCCAAGGCCCAATCTGCTTTCAACCCGGCGCTTACATTGCCCACACTCCCGGCGCAAACATGGGGGTGAAATGGGCTGGCTTTAAAAGCTGGTTTGCCGGAGAAGGCTTATTCAAGTTGCAATTTAGCGGCTCCGGGCGGGTTTTTTATGGCTGTTACGGCGGCATTATGGAAAAACGAATTACAGGTGAATACATCGTCGAT
>JBARRZ010000195.1:0-8890 GCA_049644465.1 Limnothrix sp. | reverse complement strand
TTGGCTGCACCAATTTTTCTGAATTCAATACCTCTCCTTTTGTAGAGACTGCCGATATATTATTTCCTACAGCTTCGTCATTAGTAGATTTAGAAACTTTCGGGGGATGATCCATATGTGAATCGTCAATTGAATCAACATTATTATTTTCTAAACAAGTATCTTCTTGGTCAATCACTTGAGTTTCGAGATCAGAAGGATTGTGTGCATTCAAATCAACTGGTTGCTTTATGCGTTCTTGAGCAGAGTTTTTCCACTCTATTCGAGTTTTATTGCCATGCCGACCTACTTTATAAGTACCCAGACCGGCTAGATACATCAATTTACCAAAAGTAGTTGCTCCTTCTTCTCTGTTAGTTATAGAACTTCCGTATTCATGATTTTGCCAATACTCTATAATATCTTCAGTGGTCGTGCTTTCTAACTTAGAAGAGTGGGCAATACTTTGCAAGAAAATTTCGTAAGGTTCATAATTTAGTAATATAGCCAAAAAGAGATCCTCAAAAACTTTCTTTAACTCTTCATCACTCTCAGAGAATACTTCAACTAAATTTCCTCCATTTGTAGTGAGTTGACATTGATCATTTATCAAGTCTAATGTTTCTAAAGCATTTTTCGTCTGATCAAAATTACCTTTATTATAAATAGCTTTTATTAGCCCTTCCTGTTCAGGTTTTGATTTAATAGCATTTAACAATTTAATAACATCATTGTCATCAATTCGAGCGGGGAGATTAGAATTTTCGACACTAGTTTGCATCATTATGAAAAGAGCGGTAAATATAGGTAAATAGATATATCTAAACAGCGGCTCTATAAATTTTTCAATTCTTCTAACAGAACCACTTTCTCTTTTTAGTTTACACCTTCAATGGAAATAAAACCTTGTCACTGAAGATTTTCTGTTGAGTGACGTAGCTCTAGGAAGCGCAATAGATAATCGAGTCTGCCAGCCTTTGAACCCACACCAAACATATTAAAGCAACAAAACAGTTGACGCGCCACAATTGCGCCCATAATTTCAAGATATAATCAAAAGTCAAGGGACAAAGTAGACAAGGTATAAAATTCCATGAGTACACAAGTCACTGTTGATTTACCCGATGATGTCTATCAAAAGATTGAGAAAGAGGCTGTCCTCTCCAAGCTGCGAGATCTTAAGTCAGAATTAGAAAAACGTTATCAGATTACAACTATCGGAATTTTTGGTTCCGTTGTTCGAGATGAAGCAACAGAAGAAAGTGATATTGATATTGTTGTCGAGATGCAGCCTGATATGTTGAAGCGTATTGGACTAAAAAATGAGCTAGAAACCTTATTTTCCCGGAAGGTTGACGTAGTAAGGTATCGCCAGCATATGAATCCTTACCTCAAATCACAGATTGATCAGGAAGCGATCTATGCGTTTCGAAATGATCTGATTTAATCTTGTTTAAAAGGCGATCGCCTATTATTCTGAACTATCCATAAACCCAGTTAAATCATCGAGAGTTTGTGGCAACTCCCTATTATTTACTGATTGCTCGAAAAAGACCGGATGAAAATAAATTTGCCATCCATTACAAACAATTGGTTTCATGCTTCAATCGTCACATCCGCCAATAAATCATCGACTTCTGCACCCATCGCTTGGGTATAAGGCACAAGGTTTTCCGGATTGGCGATCGCCTGTTTCATCAAAAAATCCAAGAATAAGCCCATCATTAAGCCATCATCTTCATCCGACTCAGTAACAGTCGGTTCCAAATGTACCAAAAGCGTATTCTCATCGAGCACCTCGACCTCACCAGAAGCATTCACCAGATGAGGGTAATCCTTCGAAAAAGCACGCGGCAAACGAAACCCGTCCTGATTACCAATTTTCGCGGGACTAATCCCATAAGTCTTATTCGCCATCACCTGAGCCTCTAGCGTTATTACATTTAGTTATAACATTTGAATGATGCGGCGATCGCCCTTCTACTCCATAGCAGAAGTTAGAGCTTAATTCGTCAATTTATCGTATTCTGCGTGAGTCCCAATCCAAAACCAATAGTAATCATCACCTTGCTTTAAAGCCAAAGCTCGATAGTCATTTGTAATGCGGACTGACCAAAGATTTCCGCCTACTTTTTTAAAGTGCAGAGATGGATAAGCTTGATTCATTTGCCATAGTTGATAAGCATTCTTCGCTTTCTCTTTTAACTTTGGTGACAGCTTTTCATAAGCTTTCCAAAAATCAGGAGTTGTGAAGGATTTCATTTAATTCTTTGACCTGATTCTCTGCAATATTTGCTTCTGCTGTCGCAATAAGTTGATCCAATTTTCCAGAGGCAAAGTCTGCTTCAATTTGCCTATCCCATTGATCCGAAACATATTCCTGAATCCATTCAGAAAGCTGGCGAGCGTCATTCTCTGACAAATTCTTAATAGCCGCTTCAATGTCCATTAGAGAAGTCATACCTTGGAACCTCCACAGATTTCCTCAATTATATGAGACTGGTCATAAAGATGGCGATCGCCCCCCTACTCCATAGCAGAAGGACGATATTGTTTTTAAGTATTAATCAACCCCTTCAATCGGTGCAAACCCTTGACGCTGAACATTTTCAGTTACATGACGCGGCTCTAAGAATTGCAATAGATAATCGGGGCCACCAGCTTTTGAGCCAACCCCAGACATCTTGAAGCCACCAAACGGTTGACGCGCCACGATCGCCCCTGTAATCCCACGATTAATGTAGAGATTACCGACTTCAAATTCCTCCGTTGCTCGCTCGATTGATAGCGGTGTGCGGGAATAAATTCCACCCGTCAAAGCGTAATCTGTGCCATTCGCAACTGCCAAAGCTTCATCAAAAGATGCCACTTTAATGACTGCAAGCACGGGGCCAAAAATCTCTTCTTGGGCAATACTATGATCCGCTTTCACATCTTTGAAAATAGTAGGTGAAACATAGAAACCATTGTCGGGAACTTCAGTTTCATAGGCGACGGTGGATTGTTCTTTACCCTTAAGAATGTAGTCCTTAATTTTCCCTTGGGCAGACCCATCAATCACTGGCCCCATCTTGACGCTGGGGTTATCGGTTTCGCCGACGGTAATCGATTTCACCACTTCCACCAGACGCTCCACGAAAGTATCGTGGACAGACTCCAGCACGATCGCCCGCGAACAAGCTGAACATTTTTGACCGCTATAACCAAACGCCGACTGGAATACTCCCGCCACCGCTTGATCGAGGTCGGCACTGTCATCGACGATGATGGCATTCTTACCGCCCATCTCTGCAATGACCCGCTTGAGGTGTTTCTGTCCCGGTTGCACGATCGCCGCATTAGCATAGATATCACAACCCACTTCCCGCGATCCGGTGAAGGCAATCAGGTGGACATCGGGGTGCTTGACCATATAGTTACCGACGGTGGAACCACGCCCCGGCACGAACTGGAACACGCCTTTGGGCATTCCCGCTTCGATGAGGATTTCGGCGATTTTTGCACCAATCACGCTGGAGGTGGCGGCAGGTTTTAACAATGTGCAGTTACCCGTCACCAAGGCGGCAACGGTCATGCCAGTGGCGATCGCAAAGGGGAAATTCCACGGGGAAATGACCACCGCAATGCCACGAGGTTGGTAGAAATAACGGTTCGTTTCGCCGGAAATGTCGTATTTTTTGAAGCCACGCACTTGGGATAAATCATCGGATTTTACTTGGTAGCCATTGTGCAAACGTTCCATTTCGTCGGCGTAGAACAAGCAAAAATCGATGGCTTCTGAAACCTCTGGATCGGCTTCCCGCAAGGTTTTGCCAGTTTCTAAACAAATCCAAGCATTCAGCTCATGGCGACGGGTTTCCATGATTTCACCAGCTTTGCGGAGGATGTTTGCACGCTCCGAAACGGGGGTTTTCTTCCATGCGGGGAATGCAGCTTTAGCAGCGGCGATCGCCTCTGTTGCTTGCTCCTGTGAAATTTGGCCGATTTTGCCGATTAGCTCATCAGATCGAGAAGGATTCACCGAGTCAATCAAATTTTCGGTTTGCACATATTCACCATCAATGAAAGGCAAGTAGCGTTTGCCGAGCTGCTTTTTCACATCGGCGAGGGCTAATTGAGCTTGATCGCGCAAATCTGGTTCCGCATAATCCGTATCGGCAGCCCCCGCAAATTGCAGATGGCTACTGTCGAGATCATGGATGGTTGCGTTTAAATTGCCCGTCGGTGGCGCGATCAATTCCTCAACGGGACGCTCCTCAAGGTTTTGGCGGAGGAAAGAACTATTGGCGGTATTCTCTAGCAAACGACGAATCAGATACGCCATCCCCGGCAGAATTTTGCCGTAAGGACAATACACCCGCACCCGATAACCCTGTTTTACCAAGGCTTTCGCCAGTTGGTCGCCCATGCCGTACAGCACCTGACATTCAAAGTTACGGCGCGGAATTTTTAGCTCCTCGGCGATCGCACAAGCCACAGCCTGAGACCGCACATTATGACTGGCGATCGCCCCATAGAGATAGGCATGATTTTCCAGCAACAAACGGGTCATCTTTTCATAATTAATATCCGTTGCGCCTTTTTCGTTAAAGACTGGCTGATCCCAATGATTTTGCAACGCGGCGATCGTTTCCTGATCCCAATAGGCTCCCTTCACAAGGCGCACAGTTACAGGGGTTCCCCGCTCTTTTGCCCATGCCACCAAACCTTCTAAGTCTGCATAGGAATCCCGCAGATAGCCCTGCATCGTCACGCCGATATCACTGCGCGTTCTGAATTCCTCCTCCAGCAACACCGCTTTCAAAATAGCGAGGGTCAAGGTTTTGTACTCGTAATGCTCCATATCGAAATGAACCGCCACGCCCAAATCCTTTGCCTTACGCAACAGCAAGCGCACCCGTTCCGCCACATTTTCCTTACTGCCTGCCGGATCGAGGGGGTCAAACTGCGAATAAAATGCCGTCAACTTTACCGACACCTGCACCTTTGCCAAATCCTCGCCATCCGCCTCATCAATGGCATTCACTTTCGACCACCGCTTTGCTTCCGCCGCGAGATCCGCCATCAAATCGAGGTAAGTTTGCTGATATTTCTGCGCCTCAGATTCCGTAATGACTGCCTCACCGAGGAGATCAATCGTGAACGCCATTTTGTCTTTGCGCAGACGTTCGATTGTTTTTAAAACCTGCTTCGTATTTTCGCCAGAAATATACTTAAACGCGAGGGTTTCCACCGATTTACTAATCGTAGCAGCCGCAAGCTGTGCCGGAGGAGAATTGGGTTCTGTAAAGTTCAAAATCCCTTTTAAAGCACTCGGCAACTCCACCGACTCGTCCCCAAGATATTGCTGGAGATGTTCGGCGATCGCCGCATTATCCTTCAGGGCAGGCAGTGCATCGATAAAGCGAAACAATTGCACTCGTAAATGGGGGTTCTCCATCGTCCAGCCCAGCAACTTATCGTCTAGGCGCATCTGATCCTGCAATTTCGACAAAAATGACCGTTTTTCCCGCGTTGCAGAGATTAATTCCTTGGCGATCGCCTGAGTTTTCGTTTCGTAAGAGCGTTGAGCTTCCATGACCACGGCTAAAAAGTTCCTAAAAAATATCCAATCTTTTATTTTAGGAAATTACTTTGCTCAATGATCTTTTTTCTTGAATATTTTCTACGCAATTGTGATAGATTCGCAGTCTGATTTTTGAGAAACGAAACTATCCTTAAGCACATTTCGTTGTATCTCATTCAATTCAATCTCGATAAAGAGCTTCAGGCGATCGCCTACAATCAGATCCTGACGTTTTTCTGCCTGTTGCTGCATTTGTCTATGAACTACCTGATCGCCGTATATGCTAACCGCGTCGCTGCGGAGGAAGCCTACAACACCCTAAAAAGCTCTGAAATTTCCGCGACCGATGTGACAATTCTCGGTGAAGGCTACAGCACAGCTGACGAATTCGGCTTTATCGACCCGGCCAAAGTCGGGAAAAAACAGGCCACATTAATGTCCTACTGGCTCGTACCCTTTGGCTTTTTTGGCGGTTTTGTTTTTGACTACATCACTGGACTAAATACTTTTGACTGGGCTGGCACACCCGGTAATCACATTGTCGGTGGTTTTGCTGGGGCGATCGCCGGCGGCATGGGTAGCATTTTTGTCGGCAGAAGCGTCGGCATGATGACCGGTAGCGGCGATGCATTGCCCTATCGTAATCGGTTAAACGCCGGCGATTATCTTGTGATTTATCGCTACGAAATCGGTAAATATCGCGACCTTGCCACCCGTATTCTCAAAGAATGCAATCCTGATACAGTGCAGGGTTACATCGAGTCCGGCGGCAGTGACGGTTAAAGCTTCCCCTCCCTCCCCGGTCAAACTTAGAGGCGATGCACAATGAGCGAGAGAAAAGTGCGGCTGAGTAGTTCAATCGCAGCTTCTTTTTGCACTTTATTTAAACTGTCGGGGAAATAATAGGGCGTATTTTCGACATCAATCACATAAATTCGCCCATCATTTTTGTCACGAAGGACATCAATTTCACCGCATTCCAAACCAATATTTTTAGCAAAACCCAGAATTTTTTCCAACTCATCCTTGTCAAAAACATCGAGCGGTTCCTTGAGGTCAACTCGAATATTTTTTCGCTCAAAACGCGCCGAGACAGCTCGCGTTTGCTGATAAACAAACGGAATTTCTTGGTCATGAATGGGCACAACAAATTCTAAAAAAGTATCCTCAGTTTCAGTTTTGCTATCAATAAATTTTTGGTACACCGTGTCCGGGGCGATCGCCAGCAAAGGAGAGTCCAGAATTTCGCCATCTCGTAATGCGTTGATATTCGATTTACCGACAATTTTTCCCTCATACTCCGTCGGGTCAATGTTCAGGTCATAGCCAAAAACCACCCGAAAAATGTCGGCGATCGCCTGCTTACTAATATCCAAACTTTTACTATTCACCACATCGCCCCGAATCGGATCCAAGCTGTCTAACATTGCCGGACTAAAAAAAGTCGCATCAAAATACTTAAAAGCCACATCAAACGATTCAGTCGGATTATTCGAAATTGCGTAACCAAGGTGCGAGCATAATTGTGCAGCGACACTCTCAGGCTCAGGGCTTTCGGGATAAAACAAAATAGTAATAGGTTGAGTCATAAAATTGTTGCGACGTATCTCGCGAGATTAGTAAAAAAGAAATTAAAAAATGGTCGTTAATATTCAGCAATAAAGTTGCTATAGAATATGATTGTAATTTTAAAATCTTTACAAGAATTCTAAAGATCACATTTATTTTTAAGGCACACTAAATTTATTGTTCTAAAATTTTAATCAATACATAAAATAGCTTAATCAGGCCATTTTATAAACATATTCGTCTAAGTGCCTTCTCTCCTGCGATTTGGCTAGTTTTATTTGAGTAGCACTAATTTGTTTAGTATTTAGCGCAAGTCTTTAGATTTTGTAAATTGAGTCTAAACATTGTGAGTCTGGCAGTTGAAAAAAATATCTCAGTTGGTCTTCTCATTATTTTGTCAGCTTCTTCGTCGAGATTCCTCGCACGTTAGGCAGAGAGTTACTTTTTCTTTACGACTAAATAATCTAGTCGAAGTCAACACCAAAGCGAATATACAACTTTACGATGACGGTGACATGAATTGAAGCGCAAACCACTTAGCGATTTCGAAAAACCCTAAACTTTTAAACTTAGGAGAACTAATATGACAGTAATGCAGAAGCTTTCTACAAACCCACGCGATCAATTTAGCCGTATTGCTGCTTTTGTTTACGGAGTCGTTTGCTATGCCATCTTTTTTCTCACCATTCTGTATACCTGTGGTTTTGTTGGCAATATTCTTGTACCTCGATCGATTGATTCGGCTCCGCTGCTCCCGCTCGGTCATGCATTGCTAATTGATGCAAGTCTAATTATGCTTTTTGCTGTGCAACACAGTGTGATGGCGCGTGATGCTTTTAAGCAATGGTGGACTAAGTTTATTCCGCCAGTTGTGGAACGCAGCACTTATGTCCTTTTTTCTAGTCTTTGTTTGATTGCTTTATTCTATTTCTGGCAACCACTCGGTGGCACAATTTGGGCGGTGACTAATACAACAATGGTGGTGATTTTATATACGTTGTTTGGGGCTGGTTGGTTAATAGTGCTGGGTTCAACTTTTCTGATTAATCATTTTGATTTGTTTGGTTTACGCCAGGTTTGGTTTTATCTGCGCGGTCAGGATTATGAGCCAGTGAAATTTGCTACACCGATGATTTATAAAATAGTGCGCCATCCGCTTTATGTCGGGTTTCTTTTGGCGCTTTGGGCCACTCCGGTAATGACGACAACGCATTTTGTTTTTGCGCTATTACTGACTGGTTATATTTTGATTGGCATTCAGTTTGAAGAAAATGATTTGGTAAATGAGTTTGGTAAAAGTTATCTTGAGTATCGTCGCCAAGTGCCCATGTTGATTCCTTTTACGCAGCAACAAAAGGACTAGTTCAAATTTTAATCTGTGGTTGTATTTTGCTCAGAGGGTTGGATCTTTTTATAGGTCAGCTCTCTGATTTTTTTTGCTAGGAAAAACGGCGATCGCCACCCCTAGAAAAATAATGCAACCGCCCATAATTACCGACAGGCTCGGAATTTCTTTAAGAACAAAAAAGCCTAAAATGCTGGCAATCACTGGCTCGCAGAGGACTAACAAAGTGACCGTTACAGGCGATAACCAGCGCAATGACCAGTTTAAACTCGTGTGTCCGAAGAGTTGGGCGATCGCCGTCATCGCAAAAATATAGCCGTATACTCCCAGCGAATAACCTCGGTAGCCCACGCCAAATAACCATGGCATCGGCAACAAAAATATCGCTGCCGTCGTGTAGGCGATCGCCGCATAGTTGCGAATCGTTAATC
>JBARRZ010000194.1:0-6651 GCA_049644465.1 Limnothrix sp. | reverse complement strand
AAATCCCAGTGCCCAGATCCCCGACTTCTGTTGGTTACTTGATTTTCAATCTCTGCAAAGATTTTAGAAGTCGGGGATCTTAATCTCGCCAAAGTTCTCATTGATCTAGGACAAATTTCGTTGATGTAAGAAATCGGGCGATCGCCTTCCTGCTTTAACCTCGTATATTGGAACACTGTCCTTCCACTGCGAAATAAGCCTCTATGAGTCGCATCATTTACCTTCACGGTTTTGCTTCTAGTCCACAATCTAGAAAAGCTCAATACTTTGCTGAGCATATACCTGACTTAATCATTCCAGATCTTAATCAAAATGATTTCGGACAGCTCACTATTTCACGCCAAATCGAACAAGTGAAAGCGTTACTAATTGAACCAAGCTATATTATTGGCTCTAGCTTAGGTGGTCTAACCGCAGCTCTTTTAGCAGAAAAATATCCCGATAAAATCAACAAAATAGTGTTGATGGCGCCCGCATTTCAGTTCACGCAAAATTGGCGTAAACGTTTAGGCGAAGAAACTTTAAAACAATGGCAAGAAGTAGGTTCTATTCCACAATTTCACTACAGTTATCAAGAAGAAATTCCATTGCACTATGAATTTTTTAGAGACGCTGAGACTTACAATAATATTCAATTTAGCAATAAAGTTCCAACATTAATTCTCCACGGTATTCACGATGAAACTGTGCCAATTTCTGTCAGCAAAGATTACGCAGCGAGCAAAGATTGGGTGAAATTCATTCCTTTTGAGAGTGATCATGGACTGGGAAATTGTCTGCCTGAGCTACTGCAAGCTACTCAAACATTTTTTGGGGACACAGATATTTCATAATAGATAAAAGTTTCTATGAAATAGTTCGTCTACACTATGCGGATTTTGTGTTTGAGTAATGGTCACGGAGAAGATGCGATCGCCGTCCAAGTTTTAGAACAGATCCAAGCGCAGAATCCAGCGGTGAGTCTGGCTGCTTTGCCGATTGTGGGGACGGGTCATGCTTATCAAAAATTGGATATTCCGATCATTGGGCGCACTCAGCAAATGCCTTCCGGTGGCTTTGTGTACATGGATAATCAACAATTGATGCGGGATATTCGGGGCGGCCTGATCAAGCTCACTTTGCAGCAAAATAAGGCGATTCGTCATTGGGCAAAACGGACGGACGAAAAATCATTAATTCTTGCGGTGGGCGATATTGTGCCACTGATTTTCTCGTTACTCAGTGGTGCGAATTATGCGTTTATCGGGACTGCAAAATCGGAATATTATCTACGGGATAGCGATGGGGAATGGTTGCGTCAAACTTCTGCGCTAGAAAAATGGTTTGGCTCGGTTTATTTGCCGTGGGAGCGATGGCTGCTTAGTCGCAATAGATGTTTGGCTGTCTATCCGCGCGATCGCCTGACGACTGATATTTTGTGTGACAAGTACAAAATCCCCGCTTTCGATCTCGGTAATCCGATGATGGATGGTTTGGAAAAGCCACGACGCGCAAAGCATGACGATGAGCGTCCATTGACGATTGTGTTGTTGCCCGGTTCGCGGATGCCAGAAGCGGTCAATAATTGGCAGCAAATTCTCGGCGCTGTTCCGGGTTTAGTAGAGAAATATCCCAACATTGTTTTCATCGCGGCGATCGCCCCCAGCCTTGACCTCGCCGAATTTGTTGCACCACTTCAATCCCAAAACTGGCAAGCGGCCAACACGATTCCAGCAAACCTCACCTTTGATGATCCAGAAGCACAAATTTTCAAGAAAAATAAAGCGACATTCGTTTTTACCCAACATGCTTATGCCGAGAGTCTCCACAGCGCCGATTTGGCGATCGCCATGGCAGGCACAGCCACAGAACAATTTGTCGGACTTGGGAAACCCGCCCTCAGCATCATTGGCGAAGGCCCCCAGTTCACCCCCGCGTTCGCCGAAGCCCAGACCCGCCTGCTCGGACATTCCGTGATTTCACACAAGCACCCAACCGAAATCCCGAACCGGGTTACGTCACTGCTTCAGAAACCAGACTATTTGCAAGGCATCGCCGAAAATGGCTTGCAGCGCATGGGAGAACCCGGTGCCGCCCAGCGCATTGCCGCCCATCTATTACAATTTTTTTAACTTCGGGAAACTATCATTTTGTTGCAATTCTGCCGCAACAGTCGCCACCTTCTCCGGTTCTAACAACTGCAATGTTAAAAGCAACTTTTCACCCTGCACCACAAAATCCGTAACGTCAAAGCCTGCATAATCCTGTTCTTCGTTGTTGCGCAACCGTTGCAAACCTTCGCCAACCAAAATTGTTGCGCCCCGTAGATTTTGATTGCCCAGATGGTAACAACCCACCGCAATTTGCAAAATGCCTTGGTACAGGGACTTTTCTGGCTCCATGGCCTCAAACCACAGAGCCTCTAAAATATCGTGACAGCGATAGAATTCTCCATCGTTAAGCTGCTGAACGCCTACAAAAAATTCGTCGGGAACTTTCACTGTTCCTAACCCTTCAGGTTATTTGTAACTTCTTTAATGTAGTCCAGTTCAATGTCCTGCTCTTCACCTACAAAATCGCTTCCTTCAGGCAGGAAAAGCATACAGTGACAATCATTGCGCTCACGCATTGGTACGCAGGGACAATTCCAAAAAGCATTAGCCACTTCAGCTTCTTTGTCTTCGTAGTGGCGGCAGGGACAGAGGGGCGCGCCTAGTTCTTCTTTGTGCTTGGCTAGACCTTCGATTACTACTGCTGTCACCGAAGGATCTACACAAAAATAAGTATCTGTGCGCTTAGCGTATTTTTCGGCAAAGTTTTTCATCAACTCTAATGCCTTGTCAGAAGCCGTATTCTCAGCAGTCATTGCAGTTTTTTTGATGTAGGGGACAGATCTATACGATAGTACGCTTTTGTGAATTTCCTCAACTTCGACAAGCTTTGTCAGGAAACTCCGCTAGCATTAGCGAATTAATCCTTATATAGGGCGATCGCCCCACAAAGCGTATCGCAGACTACAAGTTAGCCGCTCTCGGAAAAAACATAAGAAAGATTTAACACTTTTGTTAAAAAAGATAATATAATCTTCACCGGAGCAACTTTTCGAATCCACCAACTTTTTTGTGATGTGAGGCAAGATTCATGACTGGTCTAATTATTTTTACCGCATACTCCATTGCTCTCGGCTCTATTTTTTATTACCTCCAGCAACCCTGCGATCGCCGCTGGTGGATGAAAGTCACCACAGCAAAACCCCAGTGCGTCTACTACTTTGGCCCCTTTGATAGCCAACAAGAAGCCCAAGCCAACGTGCAAGGCTACCGGGACGACCTAGAAGGCGAACAAGCAAAAATCATGAAAATCAAAATTGATCAATGCTTTCCCGCTAACCAGCTCACCTTCTGTCCCGAAGAAATTTAAACAATCATTGCTACGTCTGCGTCTCAATCAGCAATATTCATGAGTCCGTATAGCAAGCGACAGCTTAGGCCAATAAAATTAACGGCCATAACCGCGCCATACACCCACTAGTACTCCTTGGATTTCTACATCCATGGGGTCTTTTTTGATCGGTTGATATTTCGAATTAGCTGGTTTCAGCACAACATGCTGGCCTTCCCAGTGAAGATGCTTGAGCGTCGTACCGTAGCCTGCAACCCGTGCCGCCACGATCGCCCCATTTTTAACCGACTCAGGATCTTCGATTTTTTGCATAATGGCGTAATCCCCTTCTGTGATGCAAGCTTCGATCATGCTGTCACCAGTAACCCGTAACGCATAACAATTGGATTGGCTCATCAAACTAGTCAGCGGTAATTTTTCACTTTGATCATCCGTGAAAGGCTCAACCAAACCACCAGCCGCAATACTGCCTAAAATCGTTAATCCTTCCGCTTGAGCTGGATAAAGAATTCTGAGCGTCCGGGCTTTACCGTCAATCCAGTCGATATATTTCTTCTTGCGGAGACGTTCGAGGCGACTTTGGATTGGAGCTGGAGATTTGAGATTCATCGCCACCATCATCTGTCTAATCGAGGGGGCGTGCTGATTATCATGAATGAATTCGACTAGCCAATCATGTAATTCTTTTTGCGCTTTGGTGAGTTTTTCCATAACAGTTACTGAGGCAAACAAGTTGATTTGTTCGCAAGAACATTGGTACTAGAACAATCATGCCATGAAACTTGTAAAAAACACATGATCAGACGAAAATTTGTACTAGAGTTGATCTGTACTGTCGTTTGCAACGATTGCTTTCTGTCTTGATGCACGATAAAAATTTGATATTTGCTGACTCAAAAAATCTGTTTTGAAAGTTTGTTTTTAGAAAAAAAATTGAGGAAAGATTCGATGATTGAGCAACAAGCCGCTAAGGTCGCTGTCGAAAATTATTTTGCTTATCTCTGTGCTAAAGATGCGGAGCAGTGGGTTCAGCTTTTTAGTGAAGATGCGATTTCTTATGATCCTGTCGGCGGCCCTGTCAATTTAATTCACCGAGATTATTTGAAATTTTTTGAATTGCTGAAATTTTATCGTGAGCTAAAAAGCGCGCCAGTATCGATGTTTTTTGCGGGGGGTGAAATGGCGGTGCAGTGGGAAATGCAGGTGACGGCGATTAATGGGAAGGAGGGTTCTGCTGCGGGAATTAGTGTGTTTAGTTTTGATGCTTCAGGAAAAATTTCTTTGCTGAAAGCCTATTGGGACGATCGCCAACTAATGGCGCAATTACGTTAGATTTGAAGGCGATTTATTGGGATGATTGGGGGACATTGTGGCGGAATATATTCATGGCTACGATCCGGAAGAGCAGCAACGGTTGGTTGATCAGGCTCAATATTGGTGCGATCGCCTGCTGTTAAAAAATCTTGAGTTGGAACAGGACGCGAAGATCCTCGATATTGGCTGCGGTGTTGGGGCGGTACTGGGCATTATTAGCCAGAAATTTCCGCAATTACACTTTGCTGGAATTGACCGCCAACCACAACAAATTGCCTACGCACAGCAATATTTAGCTCAGTTGGGACTAGATTCTGATCTGCGAGAAGGGGATGCGTACGCGCTGCCGTGGGGCGAGAATACTTTTGACTTTGCGCTGACAGTTTGGCTATTGGAGCACGTATCCGATACTGTCGGGATTTTGCAGGAGATCTTGCGCGTTTTAAAATTGGGTGGCAAAGTGTGTCTCACGGAAACCGATTATGAGAGTTTGGTGATCTATCCGCCCCACCGAGATTTTGATTATTTTCAGCAAGCATTGTGCGAATTGTTTTCAGTTGCTGATGGCAATCCTTATGTGGGACGAAGTATGGGTGCAGAGTTGGAGCAGGCTGGTTTTGCACAGGTTGAGAATATTGCGACTTCTTTTCACCATTGGCACAATCCCTACAATCAAGAATTACGCGGTTTAGTTAATCATCTCGATACTTGGATCAAATTAATGATGCCGCTGATGGTGGAAAAATTGGGTAAAGATGGCGATCGCCTGCACAACGGTCTGAAATATTTTCGGTCTGTTCCCGACGATCCGCGCGGTGCAATTACCCTAACCATTTATCGGGCCACGGGCTTGAAACCGATTTAGCATTTAAGCTGCGTCTTCGGAGTAGAGATAGGCTTGGAAATCAGCGAAAACATTGCCGATATCCCGCCCCAACTCATTTAAACCTTCATTAACAGTGTGATATTTGATCTCGATGAGTTTTGGTAGCTTGCTGCGGTCTAATTCCTCGACTCCCTCACGCACATATTGATCGAGAACAAAATCCAAAAATTCTTGTTGCTTTCCGGTGTATTTGGAGAATATTAGATCTTGGTGTTGACTAACTCGTTCTTTTCTGGTCAGGGGGATGGCGGCGTAGGCGATATAGGTCAGTACGTCGTAAATATCGCTTTTTTCGGTGTTGGTAATGCGGGCGATCGCCTTCAGTTCTCCATCGCCATAGCCTTTTTCTGCCAGCCCGATCAGTAACGATTTGCGGGTATCAGGGCGGCTCCAGAGGGTAGGAATAATAAAAACAGTATTTTGTCCTAAACAAAATAATTCTTCTGTAGTCACAAAAGCCGGAACCCCATAAGATCCCACCCGTGATAATACGATGTCTCCTTTTTGAGGTAAATGCCTTTTAGAAAACTCTTTAAATGTTTCTTTAGATACTCTAAATGCAGAATTTAAGTTAATAAAGCCACTACTAATGTCCTTAACTCTAAGCATTGGATATCCACCTTCTTCTATGTATTTAGGAGTTTGATGAAGTGAGTCTATCAGTTTTGCTATTATTCCTAATTCTTGAAATTCTCCTTCAAAATCTTGAGAAAAAACATCATTTAAATAGCTGTCGAAGAGTTCGCGGGCGTTGGCTAGGTTCTTTTTAGTGTTGGCTTCTACGAGGGCGATCGCCTCAAAAACCTCATCCAAAATCTTGACAATCTGCTTCTGCTCTTCAAGTGGCGGAACTGGAATAGGATAGGCATTTAATGTTTTTTTATTAACTCCACTTTGTCCAGCAGCTCTAGACGAAAGTTGAATAATATAGTTTTGTATTTTGGGAGTTTGTAGAAAAATAAACAGGAAGTCTTTTAGTATGATTTCTTCATTAGGAATGGCTTTCATCAGAGCAACATTATAAGCACCTTCAAGACCCTTAAGGATTTGAAAAACAGGAGGGCCATATC
>JBARRZ010000193.1:0-17779 GCA_049644465.1 Limnothrix sp. | reverse complement strand
TATCTCGGTGAATAACTTGCTGGTAATGAATCATACGCAAAATTGGCAGCAATTCTTTGAGTAATTCACGAATTTCTGTAGCAGTAAATTTACTGCCTGTTGCTAGTTCTTGTTCTAGATTTTTGCCGTCAATAAATTCTTGGACTAAATACTGGCGATCGCCGCACTATTTTTACTAAGTTTTAGTGCTGCAGGCGCTAACTATTTGCTGACTCCGATTCGCCAGAAGCTAAACCCAACAGTGACTATAGGCAGTCCAAGAAATCCAGAGTTACCGGTGACAGTCGCTGGTTTGTATGCAGTAATTGATGGCAATGAGCAGAACTTAGTGCTGAAACATACTGACGTAAATGCTAAAGTTTCTGGCAATATTGCGCAAGTCGAAGTTATCCAAACTTTTGCTAATCCTTATGATCAACCCCTCGAAGCTGTTTATAAGTTTCCATTACCTGATGAAGCAGCTGTTGATGATATGAAAATCAAAATTGGGACTGAAACAATTCGGGGTTTGATTAAGGAAAAAGAAGCCGCTCAAGCAATTTATGATGAAGCAAAAGATAATGGCCAAACAGCAGCACTTTTAGAACAAGAACGAGACAATATTTTTACCCAATCTCTCGCCAATATTTTACCCGGTGAAGAAATTGAAGTCACAATTCGCTACAGCAATAGTTTGAAATTTGAAGGGGAAGATTACGAATTTATTTTTCCGATGGTTGTTGCACCTCGTTATGGCGGTGCTGAGGTAAAAGCTTCTGGTTTTAATAATGTAGAAAAAAGATTAGCTGCTGATAATTTGCCGACCAATCGTTCGGGTAAAGATATTAGCTTTAACTTAGAAATTGATGCAGGTGTACCGATCCAAAATTTGACTTCGCCAACGCATCAAGTTACAACACAAACATTGAGTGGTACGACAGAAATTTCACTCAAAAATGAAGCCAAAATCCCCAATCAAGATTTGATTGTGCGCTATCAAGTTACGGGCAAAGAAACACAGTCTACGATGATAGCCCAAGCTGATCAACGTGGTGGTCACTTTGCGACTTATCTAATTCCGGCAGTGGAGTATCAGACAGATGAAATTGTGCCAAAAGATGTTGTTTTTCTGATGGATACTTCTGGTTCCCAAAGGGGTGAGGCGATCGCCCAATCAAAGGAATTAATGCGTCATTTTGTCGAAGGTCTCAACCCCCAAGACACCTTTACCATTATGGATTTCTCTAGTACTACAAAAAGATTATCAGAGCAGCCCCTAAATAATACGGCAGAAAATCGTCAAAAAGCACTGAAGTACATTAGTGGCATCTCTGCTAACGGCGGTACAGAATTAATGAATGGGATCGATGCTGTCGTTAATTTTCCAGAATCGGAAGATGGCAGATTACGCACAATTGTGTTGTTGACCGATGGTTTGATTGGTGACGATCGCCAAATTATCGGCATGATGGAAGCACAATTGAAACCGGGAAACCGCATTTTTACGTTTGGGGTTGGATATGCTTCAAATCACTTTTTAATTAATCGCTTGGCCGAAGTTGGACGAGGCACTGCGGAAGTTTTGCCTATCGAAGAAAAACCGGAAGCTGTAGTCGAAGAATTCTTTGCAGAAATTAATAATCCGGTGTTAACAAATATCGAAGTGAGCTGGATTGGGGAAGGTGATCAGCCGGAAATTTACCCAGAATATTTACCCGACCTTTTTGATAATCAGCCGCTTGTCTTGCATGGAAAAAAAGGCGATCGCCGCAGCGGAAAACTAAAAGTTTCGGGCACAATCGCGGGCGGTAAAACCTACGAAAAAATCTTTGATGTTGATTTTGATAAAGTACAAGGAAATGGGGCGATCGCCCAACTATGGGGTCGCGCAAAAATCAAAGAATACATGAACGAAATGTACTGGGCTGAGACGACGGAAGGCCGCAATACCGTTACAAATACCGCTCTCGATTATCGCCTCGTGTCGGACTACACTTCTTTCGTTGCCGTTAGTGATGAAGTCCGTGTTGAGCCTTTAGCAGGCCGATTTAATGCAGAAATCCCAGTCGAAAGTTCAGAAGAAATGGAGCTGGAAAGCACTAGCATTAACCAAAATGCTGCTGGTGACGTGGCTGTGACTCAAGCTCCCGTCACTACTGAAACCCAACCATTGACTACTCAGACTCCATCAGCCTTGCCCATGTCAAAAAATATCGCACCCGCTCAACAGAAAAGTAGCAGTAAAAAGAGCAAGGATGTTCCAGAACCCGGCCAAATTATCGGTAATCTTTTAGTATTAATTGCTCTGCTATTCTTCTTTTGGAAGCGTCGTCAAAATAAAAATGTAGGATCACAATCTCACCCAGAAATAGAGAAAAGTTAGTCTTTTAAAATGCTGTTTTTAAACATTCAGAGAAAAGTAAAAAGTAGTCCCTTGATTCACTCTAGACTCACACCAAATCTTACCTTGATGACTCTGGATGACTCGATTTACAATCGCTAAACCAATACCTGTTCCTTTGAAATCTTGTTCTTGATGGAAACGTTTGAAAGGGAGAAAGACATCATCTTTGTAAGCCATATCAAACCCAGCTCCGTTATCTTGTAAGCAATAAACACCAGTTGCAGTTTGTAAAAACTTGATGCGTGGCGATACTGTCTTTTGTGTATACTTCCAAGCATTCTCGACGAGATTTTCTAGAGCCACTTTTAATAATTGGCGATCGCCGATCACTTCCAAATTTGGCTCAATCAAAAATTCGACTTCGCGATCTGGTTCTTTATTTTTTAGATCTCGGCATAAATTAATAACAATACTGCTTAAATTTACTAACTCAAGATCTAGCGCTTCTTTCTTTATTTTCGATAAATGCATCAAGTCAGTGATGATCTGATCTATCGTTTTGCCTGCTCCCATAATTATTTCGATTGCCTCACGACATTCAAATTCAGGCAATTCATTGTCTAGTAAAAGCTCGCTAAAACCTAGTAATCGAGTTAATGGGCGACGCAAATCATGAGAAACCATGTAATTGAAAGCTTCTAAATCTTGATTTGCTACAGTCAACTCTACATTGCGGTGTTTTAATGCTTGAGTTGCTCGTAGAAGCTTGAGCTGATTGTCAACTCTAATCAGCACTTCATATACATCAAAAGGTTTATTGATGTAGTCGGAACCACCAACAGAAAAGGCTTTGACTTTATCTAAAATTTCGTTGAGAGCACTCAGAAAAATGACTGGAATAGAGGCTGTTCGCTTGTTTGCCTTGAGATGCTGACAAACTTGATAGCCATCCATCAGCGGCATTCTAATATCTAAAAGGATTAAATCTGGAGGATCAATTTCTACTGCTTTTAACGCTTGAGAACCATTTAAAACACGTCTTACTTCATGTCCTTCTGCACTAAGGATTTCGAAAAGTAACTGTAAATTTTCGGGGACATCATCTACAACTAAAATATCACCCGTTTGCGCAAGTTGAATGGCAGGAAACATAGTTTCTAATAATTAGTAAACATAACTGATCGACTTTTTAAGGTTAGATACACGTTGTAATGGCAACTCATTAATTGGAACTCAATTAAATTAGAGCTGCTTTATCGAGGTGATTAATTACTGCTAGTCATTTAGTTTCTTCTAAGCTCCTTTTTTTAAAGAGAATCATCTACCTTCAGGATTTCAATTAAGACAGCTAACTTTATTACTACAGTGGTTGTTGTCGTGTTAGCAAAGCTCATTACCCATAATTACCGGTTTGGATTACTTCCTCAAGTATTGTTGGTCTCGTGCAGTTACATTCCCAGTTATCTTTTGTAGCATTTTTTACCAAAAATTACTCGGTTTCTATCTGTTACGCTTGTATTTTTCTAGGTAAATTATAAACACGAACATGAAGGATTAAAGAAAGCTTTAGGTAAAATTTTTCTTTATTAGAGAAGTTTGTTAATTCGGTAAAGTTAGAATTCTGATTTTTTAAATAACTTTAGATCTAAGTCAGTTTGCGGATGTTTGAAATTTAAAGCTGTGGCATGTAAGCAAAGACGTGAGGCTGATTGTTGGCCATAAAGGCGATCGCCCCTAATTGGATTATTTAAGCCTTTAGGATGACTGCAATGCACGCGCAACTGGTGTGTTCTTCCTGTAATTGGACGTAGTTCAATATGATTTTTATGAATTTTTTTGAAATGGGTTTGACTAGCTTTGCCTTGCTCAAAATCGACTTTTTGGTAAGGGCGATCGCCGGGATCTGGCCATAGCGGTAAATTGATTAAGCCTGCTTCCAGTTGGAGGGGCTGCTCTAAAAGCGCTTCGTAGACCTTGTGGATTTGGCGGCGGCGAAATTGCTGTTGTAATTTTTGTTGGGTATCCACATTTTTAGCAAACAGCAGAAGACCAGAGGTGTCTTGATCCAGACGATGCACGAGAAAGATATCACCCAAATCCCGCCGCAACCGAGAAAAAGCACTATCGTAATTGCGGCTACTCCGCCCCGGAATCGAAGGTAGGCCAGAAGGTTTGTGGATAGCGAGTAGATCGTGGTCTTCGTAGAGAATTTCTAGCGGTACTTCCGGCTCGGCCATAATTTCGTTAAAGGATTTTTTGTCGATACCGGATAGCAAAAAACCCATAATCGGCTGGCAGCGTTCGGCACAAGCTAGGTAAAATTCGCTATGTATTTTGTTGGCACGATTGGCCCCCCACCAAAATTCTGCGAGGGCAAGGGGTTGCAGTTGGTGCTTTGCGGCGTAATTGAGCAATTTGGGCGCGCTACATTCGCCAGTGCCGGTGGGTAATGCATGGGAAGACAGATCGGCGATCGCCATGGAATCTCCCGCAAAATTTTTCAAGCTATAAACTTGATGCATTTGCTTCTGGAGCGTACGCGAAAGACTCTTACGGCGCTGGCGCAGAAATTTTAGTTCAGTATCCGCCTGAGTAATGCGGATTTTGAGATATTCTAATTCTGCATCCCTAGCACGCTTGAGGATGCGTTTGCGATCGCTTTCTTGGCGGCTTTCTTCTTGCAAGGCATCGAGGGTTGTTTTCAGCTCTTCACCGGTTAAAATTTGGGCGACTTTACGCCGCTGTTGTTGCCGTTGTTGTTTGTTCTGGCGGCGTTGCTCGTTGAATTCAGCGATTTTTTTGAGCCATTTTTGGGTTAAAACTTGATAGGTTTCGCGGTCTGGCAGTGTTTCTAATTCTTGGATGCGATACCGAATCTCGCGTAGCATGGCCAGAATTTCTTGCTCTTCAAGGATCAGGCGATCGCCCCCATCGATCATCGGCACCCAGCCCGCCACCTCTTTTTCCCCCTGTAATAATCCCGAAAAAGCCTTGAGAAAAAATCGCTCCCCTGTCATCGTTGCCACCAGCAAGACCCCGTACATTTTCCCCTCACGCTGAAATCGCTCATCTGCCGCTAATTCCACCATGAGTTCACAGGCCACAACCTCAGTCCAAAGCGTGCGCGGTAATTGTTGCAGTTCCTTCGTAATGGGGCAAATTCCTTCGTACCAAGCCGTCACCTGATCCGCAAATTCTGGACTTTTGTAGCGATGCAGTAGAGAGACCATCAATCGTCAGTACACTGAGAGAAAATCACAGTATCGCATCTACAGACATGGCTGAACTAGAGGCGGCGATCGCCAATTATCGCTGGGCAATGGAGCAACTTGCCACCGAACTCAATCCCACCACAATTTTGCGGCTTTTCTCTGCCCGTGATCAGATTCACGAATTATTACAGGGCACGCCCAAAATGCTCGTGCCGAACCAAATCGAACTGATCGAACTAGACTACCGATTACGCGACTACGCATGGGGGATTGTTCAGGCCCTAGAACTAGACAAAGTGCGCCGTAGCTTTAATCCCCGCAAAGATGCTTGGTGGTGGTTTCTGGACGATAATCTACCGCCCCATGCGTGGGATCGCTTCGATTGGCTCTGGCAAACTTTGACGGTGTCGGGTTGGACAATTAATCTGGCTTTGTTGGGGGATATTATTAGTCGCTTTTTTACTGGAGGTATCGGGGTTGGTGGTGCGACGGCTGTAATTTTACCGACTATTTTGACGGGTCTCAAGGCACGCAGTGATCTCAAAGAAAAAGGCCAAGACGTCATTCAATTCATTTTTGATAAATTTAAAATCAAAACCCATTTTCGTGAAGAAGCAAAGCTAATCACCACAGCCATTTTGCTAATCATTTTTGGGGCATTGTGGTTTTCTTTACCGCTCATCTCCCGTGTCTATAACTATTTAGGGTACCGCTGCCTCACCTCCGGTGAAGTAAAGCAGGCTGAGCATAACTTTGAACGGGCGATCGCCCTAGATTCCAACAACACCCTCGCTCACTACAATCTGGCTAATCTGTCCGAAGATCTCCAAGACATAGAAACCGCCATCACCCATTACGAAATTGCCGTCGAACAAGACTTTCCTGCAGCGAACAACAACCTCGCCCGCATTTACCTCCTCGCAGACCGCGAATCCGAAGCCGCCGTCCTTCTGCGTGAAGGCTTAGCAGAGTTACCAGACATGGATACGGATGAAAACACCGATGATCTGCGCTACAACATGCTTAAAAATTTGGGTTGGGCAAAACATCGTCAAGGTTCCACCACAGAAGCCAACAAATATCTCGCTGCTGCCGAAGCAACCGCTAAAAACAGCAATACTGCTGTGACAAATTTAGGATCAACTTATTGCCTTCAAGCCTTGAGTCTCGAAGATGCCGGAAAGCCGGAAGCCGCTCTAGATCGATGGGCCAAGTGTTGTGCTACAGGGAATCCGGATAATTCAGACGAAGATCTATGGCTCGTGAAAGGGGCGAAAGCGCTTGAGGCGGCTGGTCAGACTTGCCAAAGCGATGATCCTGATTTTTTCCCCTACGACGAGAATTATCAATCTTCTCGCGTGAATGCGGAGTGAGGATGTGCAGAAAATGCGAAAGGGAGACGGAGAGATGGGGAGATGGAGAGACGGGGGGAAAGGGTGAAATATCCAGCGTATAAATCTTTCTTGGCATTAGGTTAAGTGACAAAGAGATGGGGAAACAAGGGGAAAGGGGGAAACTGCTATTTTTTTACTAAAATTTTTTCTGTAACGCAAGCTCCGCGTCACTAGCTCTCCCCCTCTCCGCGTCCTCATTGCAAGCTTTATTCAGCCTAAATTCAGATTATTTTAAAAGTATTTGCGGGTTGGTTTGACTCATTAAGACTAATTCTGGTTCTGTAATTCCGGCGATCGCCAATTCATCTAAAAATGCTTGGTAACCGTCAATTGGTGAAGGATCCAGCGATCGCCCCAAATCCGTACTTAATACAAAATGTTCCGCCCCAATCGTTTGAATCGCTTCTGCCATTTGGGCGATCGTCACCTCACCCCACACATGATGATCTGCTTCGACTGAATTTTCGCCCATCAACGTATTGACGTAGGTCAGCTCCAAAAATGCACCCTGATTCGCGAGGATTTGCATTTGCTCTAGCGTTAAACCCGGCACCGTTGCCATCGCGTGAGTCACCAAAATTTTATCAACCCCAAACGCTGGAGCCGCCGCCACAACTGTCAAAATTTCTGCGGGCGAAATATGTCCTGTCCCTAACACTAGGTGGCGATCGCCGATATACTGCAAAATCTCCCGTAGCTCCGGCACGGGCTTGCCCCACCGAGTCACCCGTAAGCCCCCTTTAGCCTGCAACAACGTCTGCCGATGGTGTGCCGCATCAATCGTCGGTAACCAGACCACTTTGCCGCGTCCTGCCCCCAAACGATCCATCACCCGCACCGCCTCAAGGTTCAGACCACCAACTGCCTGATTGAGCACAACGCCACCATACACCTCGATCTGCGGAAAAAGCTGGTGGGCGAGCACTGCCCGGTCTGCTGTGGGCGTGACGTGATTTTTCAGGACAATCCCGGCCATGCCCGCTGCTGCTGCGCGTTTGACTAGCGCTTGATCGTCATAAAGACGGGGCGTAATATCCGGGGCCGAATGCACATGAAACTCGATCGATCCTTGCAATTCTGCGGCGATCGCTGGAACGGCGCAAACCACAAGCCAGACTGCGATCAGAGCGGAATAAAAAAAAGCCTTAAGAAGGACAGAAATTTTAGTGAGATAAGGAGAACTCATCGTATGATATGTTACGTTAATTAAACTATCCTCATAAAGCTAATCGTATTTTCGACTTTATGTTCTAGGGAGACCTATAAATATGCTTACTCTCAAAATTGCTGTATACATTACAGTCATTTTCTTCGTGTCTCTGTTTATCTTCGGTTTTCTATCCAGTGATCCCACGCGGAACCCCGGTAGAAAAGATTTCGAATAAGAAAATAAGATTTTATCTGCACCGATTCACGAGAGTCATCATTTAAATAAAAAATTTATACGGTGGGGTTATCTACGGATAGCGCCATTTTTTTTGCCGTTTCTAACCGATGTGTTTACGATAGGAATGCCCAGATTCGTTTCAGTTTAGGCCGCAATTTCTTGCACCACGACGCTATGTTAAAAGTCCTCGGTTTGATGACAGCTTTAGTTTTTGTTGTACCAAAAGGGGCGATCGCCTTACCGCCACCAGAGGACATCCCTGAAGAAATTTTGCGGCTAGAGGTGATTACAGAAGGGCGATCGCCGACGACTGGTGAGCCACTGACTGCCGCCGAATATGCCGAACTTGAACAAGAATTAGCCGAGCGCAATTTTCCACCGACTGTGAATGCTGATATCCAACACACTATTTTTTTGTTGAGAGTTTTGAAGTTGTGGGACGTAATTAATCCCCTTTGATACTTTAATATAAAGTGTCTGTTATCCTTGCCCAGTCAGGCTTTCCGGATGCAGATTGGTCAATTATTTCGGTTTTTGCCAAGTTTATTTAAACTAAGCAAAATTGCTCAACTTTGGCGCAACAAGGAGAAAAAGAGAAAATTTGAGGTCATTATTGTATTAGTGGCTACAAAACTGCAATCGCACTCAACCGCTACTGATCGAGAACCGACTGACAGTCCTTAGTAAAGTAAGCTTTTGATCATTTCTCCACTCAAATATTTACAATCTCAACCGCTGCGTAAGGTCTTGATCGTGCCTTTTGTGGTGCAAATTGTCGGGATTGTTGGTTTGGTTGGCTACTTATCTTTTCAGAATGGCCGAGAGACGGTTGATACGTTGTCGAAGCAACTGCGTTCAGAAATTACCGCCCGGATCGAAGAACGCCTTGAAACTTACTTGGCTAGTCCTCACCAGATCAATCGTATTAATCTGAATGCGGTACTTTTGGGTCAGCTTGATCCGGAAGATGTACCGGCTTTGGAGAAGCATTTCTGGCGACAAATAGACCAATTTAATGAAGCGACTTACATTTATTTTGGTGCGCCGAGTTCTTTGTTTAGTGGTGCGGGTAAGGAGAATGGTCGAATCACGCTGGGTTATTCCAAGTTGGATTCTTTAAAGCAAGGGTTTGAAACCTACGCAACGAATAGCTTCGGCGATCGCCAAGAATTATTATCGGTTGTGCCTAATTACAACGTCTTAGAACGGCCATGGTATACACAGGCGATCGCTAACGTTGATCCCACTTGGGGTAAGCCTTACGTCTGGGCAGCTCCTTATCCAAATCTTGCTTTGCCCGCCGTTGCCGCCGTCTATACCCCGGAGTTTAAGGGTGTATTTGCCGTTGACTTATCTCTCATCGATATCAGCAAGTTTTTGCAAACGATCAAAGTCGGCAAGACAGGCCAGACTTTTATCCTCGAGCGCAATGGTCTGCTGATCGCCAATTCTGGGGAGACCACGCCGTTCCGTGAAGTAGACGAAAAACAAAACCGAGTTCTCGGCACGAGTAGTGATGACCCCCTCATCAGCAACACGACTCAGTATTTGGTCGAGCATTTCGGCACGCTGGCTCAAGTCAAAGCGCAAGTTGATATCAGGTTTAAAGTCGCGGGGCAATGGCAGCTTGTGCAGGTGAGTCCTTATCGCGATGAGTTTGGTTTGGATTGGCTGATTGTGGTGGTGGTGCCAGAAGCTGATTTTATGACGCAAATTTATGAGAGTGCTCAGCAAACGATCTTGCTTTGCGGGGTCGCGCTGGTAGTGGCTTTGGGGATTGGGATTTTGACCAGCCGCTGGGTGCTGCAACCTATTTCTAATTTAAATACGGTGGCACAGGATTTGGCGCAGGGTAATCTACAACGTGAGATCCATAGCGATCGCCAAGATGAATTAGGGGAACTAACTCAGGCGATCGCCCAGATGGCAAAGCAATTGCAAGAATCTTTCCAAACGTTAGAAGAACGGGTCGAGCAACGCACTGGAGAACTAGAGGATTCGAATCAGCAACTGGCGCAGGCAAAAGAAAAAGCCGAAGTTGCTAATCGGGCAAAAAGTACGTTTTTAGCGCAGATGAGCCACGAGCTACGGACACCTCTGAATGCGATTTTGGGGTTTACACAAATTTTGCGGCGATCGCCCGATCTTGACGCCGACCAACAAGAAAACCTAGAAATCATGGAGCGCAGCGGCGAACATTTGCTGGGCTTAATTAACAACGTGCTGGATTTTTCAAAAATTGAAGCTGGCAAAATGGGCCTTGACTTAGAGCCAATAAACCTTGCGGCTTTGTTAGAAAACGTTGGCACATTATTTCGTGAACAGGCCGTCCAAAAACAGCTCAAATTGCAGGTTCGCTATCCTGAAAATTTCCCGGAAACAGTGTTAGTCGATGCTCAGAAATTACGGCAGATTTTAATCAATTTACTCAGTAATAGCCTCAAATTCACAAAAACAGGTAGCGTCTCTCTCAGCGCAGAAAACATCGCTCAGACTGATCAGCACGTCACGGTAAAGTTGGCGATCGCCGACACAGGGGCAGGCATCAGTTCGTTAGAACAAGCCAAACTATTTCAACCTTTTCAACAAAGTCTCTCAGGACGAGAAATCAACGGCGGTACGGGTTTAGGATTGGTTATTAGCCAGAGTTTTGCCGCCCTGATGGATAGCCGCATTTTGCTGGACAGTAAGCCCGGTCAAGGATCTACTTTTTGCTTCACTTTAACGCTCGATATCGTCGGTCAACCCGCCAAATCTTTAGCGCCGGAGCCTGCGATGGTTCCCATTACGGAGCAACCGCTTTACAAAATTTTGATTGTTGATGATAGCCGAATTAACCGTTTATTATTCAAAAAACTGTTTATTGCTTCACCCTTCGAACTCGCTGAGGCTGTGAATGGACAAGCGGCGATCGCCCAGTGGGAAACGTGGCAACCACACCTAATTTTTATGGATTTGCTGATGCCAGTGATGGATGGAGAGGAAGCCATTCGTGCGATCCGCGCTCGACCCGACGGCGACCAAGTAAAAATTATTGCCTGCACCGCCAGCCTCCAAACAGAAATTCAGCAAAAACTAATTGCAGCCGGGTGTGACGATTTTCTTAGTAAACCATTCCGTACCAAAGACGTTTTCAAGCTTTTAGAAAAGCATCTCTCGGTACAGTTACAAGCGATAGAAGAGCGATCGCCCCAAGCCTAAAATTGCAAAACTTAAGCTTCAAACCCAATATCACTAAGGATTTATCCGGTTTTAGCCACTTGGCGAGCGACTAAAATAGAAAGTAAAATAGTAATTGTATTCAGTAGGAAAATGGGATGAAATCCGCAGTCGTTACGAGCATCGCCCTTGCCTTAAGCCTATTAGTCGGGAGCTGCGATCAAACCGACGAGACGACGCCAACTAGTTTGACCGCGCCGCCACAATCCACCACAGAAAAAAGTATTGATTTGCCGGAAGGTGCTGCTGACAAATCTGATAGCAAAACGGTGAATGTTGATCCGGTGATCGCCGCCAAACCGCCCCAAGCAACTGTCAGAAAAACACCGTCCGTTGCCCCTGTCCCTGTTCCCGCCGCCAGAATTCCCGTAACAACAGCCAGCAATCGCGCTGTACCCAGCGTTAATCCCCTCGCAACAGGCACGACTCTAACGGCTCCAGTGGCGATCGCCCAAACCTTTAAAACCAAAGATCGTAGTCAGGCGATCGTCCCGTACTTCATCGCTAATAGACAAGCGATCGGTGCCTGCCAAGACATCCGCTTCGAACCCGATTTTGTCAACATGGGTTCCAATACCTACCGCGTCGCCGAAAACACCTATCTCGTGCACCTAACCTGCGCTTCCACCGCCTATCAAGTCTTACAAGAATATTATCTCTATAAAACCACCGCCAACACCCCCGTGGTCACTAACCTACCCATCACCTATTTCTACAGCGATTTACAAGGCAAACTTATCCAAGAAACCGAGCGCACAATGGCCGGCTACAGCGAATTCGACCCCACAACAAAAACCGTCAGTATTTTCACAAAAGGTCGTGGCCTCGGCGATTGTGGCAGTCTCGGCTT
The DNA here is from genome assembly GCA_049644465.1 of Limnothrix sp. Taxonomy (GTDB): domain Bacteria; phylum Cyanobacteriota; class Cyanobacteriia; order Cyanobacteriales; family MRBY01; genus MRBY01. The sequence goes on along the minus strand of JBARRZ010000193.1, from coordinate 5,394 downwards.
TTACAAACTAGTCGGTTCCGAACTGCAACTAGATCGTTTTCTTGCCAAAGACGAATGCGACGGTAACTATATCGAACCGATTCAATATCCCCAAGTTTATCCATAACTGAGGTAAGAGACGCGGAGACTAGGGGACACGGAGACACGGAAAAACAGAGGCAAAGAGACAGAGCACAAGTATATTTTTCGAACCAAAATTTATGTCCTTAACATGAGTTCAGGTGAACAATCTAAAGCAAAACCCTTAAAGAACAACAGACCTAGAGACAACAAGTCAGAACAACACTAATATTTTTCCGATCAACATCTCTATCCTGATCAAAATCGCCGCGTCACCCGCTCTCCCCCTCTCCGCGTCCTCTTCAAACTAACCATGAATTGCGCCGTCTGGCATAACTGCACCCTTCAAAATCGCCGTAGCTAAATTCGTCGTACTAATTTCCGCACGGGTTAGGTTTGCATTGGTGAGATTCGCCCCAGTCAAATCCGCCCTTGCCAAATAAACTTCGACCATTTCTGCTTCGCTAAGATTACAGCCAGACAAATTGCTACGACTTAAATCTGCGCGGTTGAGGCGAGCGTTATTGAGATCTGCATTTTTGAGATTGGCACGGTTCAGACGAGCATCCGAGAGGTTTGCCCATGCTAAGTTTGCCTTCTTCAGATTGATATCTTCCATTAACGCTTGGCCTAATTTGGCATTCGTTAAGTTCGCGCCAGCGAGATTTGCGCCGATGAGATTTGATTGGGTCAAGATTGCATCGCTGAGATTGGCATTTTGGAGATCTGCTTCATGGAGGTCAGCATCGCGCAGATTGACGCCTTTAAGGTTGGCAGAGCTGAGTTCAACTTTAGCGAGGTCAGCGCCTTGGAGGTTTGCGCCTTCAAGGTCTGCTTTACGGAGATTAGCCCCCCGCAGACTGGAATTGTAAACACGCTTTTCTTCTCGCAGATTTGCTTCGCGTAGACAGACGCCAGAGAGATTTGCACCACTGAGGTCGGCTCCGCGCAGGTCAGCTCCCATGAGGTTGGCATCAAGTAGATTCGCGAGGGTAAGGTCGGCGTTGTTGAGTTTTGCGCCCTGGAGGACTGCGCCATGGAGATCGGCGTTGTGCAGTTCGGCGTAGGCGAGATTGGCTTGGTTGAGATTCGCGCCGCTGAGGTTGGAGCCGATGAGGTTGGCTTGCTGAAGATTGGCTCGGCTGAGGTAGGCAAAGATCAAGATTGCACTGTGGAGATCGGCGTCTTGAAGATTGATGCCGATAAGATCTGCTCCCCACAAATTAGAACCGCTCAGTTTTGCGCCGGGGAATTCGGTTTTACCTGCGGCGTATTGTTCGAGTAATTCTTTGATGTTCATGAAGCCGGAGACTTAACCGCATTTTGTAATAAATTACTTGATTGTACGCTGGTGCTGGTGGCTTGGAGCGGTTTTATCGGCGGCGTATTGTTTTGGTCGTTTTTTGACGTTCATGAAGCGGGAGACTTGACCGCATTTTGTAAGAGATTAATTGACTGGACGATGGCGCTGGTGGCTTGGAGATGTTCGTTTGGTTCGAATAGAGACTGGGCGATCGCCGAAAGTTTGATTTCCAGCTCGGTAATCGAGGGGGCTTTATCCGTGACTTTGCGCAAGAGGATATCAAAGTCACAAGCCCGCAGCATTGACCAATCTTGGCCACTGAGATCGAAAGGATGATGCACGATAGAGAACAGTAAAATTTTTACCCGCAGTGGGTTGGTGTATTTCATAATCTCCAGCTTGAGCTGATAAATATCTAAGTCGTCCATGAAGTGACTCACTTTTTTCGGCTCAGTGGGGCGGCGATCGCCTGCTATTTTCGTTGCTTCTTCTTCTTGGCGATCGGTCATTGTCTGCTTGTACTGAGCAGCTACAGACGCCGGCGGATTAACAGTAGTAAAGCCCCTCGATTTCGGATTCCCCGCCGTTGCCGGATCCGTAATCAAATGCGCTTGAGAATGCCCCAAAACAGAAGACGCTTTGTTTCCACGCACCATCGAACCTTTGTAGAGCGTACCTGTTGGCGGCGAATCCGGCGCAGCAACCTCAATGGGCGGGAAAGTTGGGCGCGTTATACCCGTCCTCTCATCCGTAGACTCATACATTGGTCGGATTGATTCAATAATATCCGCCCCAATTTGTGAATAAGTTACTTGATGATTTAGAGACGCAATTAGCTGCTGCAATGTTGATTCAAACGCAGTCTTTGTCGCATAATGTCCCTTTAATTTTTGCAATAACCCTGTAAAAGAGATCTGTCCTAATACTTGAAAATCATTTTCCCAACGCTGATAGCACAGGGCAAACAACAATTTTTTAATCCGAATTGCTTCACGATGCCGTTCGAGGATATAAGAAACATATTCAATCACCTGTCCAGAAACTTGCGCAGCCGGGGCAATAGGTGGCGGCGTTGCGACAATATGTGTCGCTTCATCTGGTTCGTCATAAAGAGGGCTGAGCTTAGTAACGATTTCGGTCGCGATAAAACTATAAGCAGCGGGGCGGCTGAGGGTACTAACAGCGGTGGTTAAGGCTTCTAAAAGATGGGCGGCTGAGGGGAGTTGGAGATATATCTGGCTAACTATTTGTTCGAGGCTACGCTGCTCTAAACTTTGGGGGTCACTTTCCCAGCGGTTTTCGGAAGTATAAATCAGTAATTTTTTGATTCTTGCCGCATCTTGATGTTGCTCTAGCTCCCAAAGTATTTGTGATAATGAAGGGTGGGAGATCATGGGGGTACAAAAAAGTAGTGACTCGGGGCAAAAAAAAGATGTTGTGAGACCAAGTTTTGTCTTACTTTTGTGATAGCAAGCCTGACCGTATTCTAGTTGACGTTAACTATCCTTATAAACAATAAGTTAGTCTGTTTTTGCTGCAATGTAGAAAAGTTCTCTCATTGGGTAGATCCAAATCTGTATACAGCTACGACAAAGTGATGATCTGATTCACTTTCTGGCGATCGCCGATCACTTCAGCCACAGTAGAAAAAAGCGCTGCATTAAAGCCAGTCGGGCAATGCAATAAGCAATAGGGCACGTTAAATTCTTGAAGCATTTCTTGGGACGCTGTACTGTCACTTAGCACAATCAATTGTGGAAAAGCCGCTCCGCCATAGACCGAAATACTGGCGACGCCTAAGGCAAATGCACCCGCTTTAAACGTCGGATTGAGCTTGCCATCGTATTCAAATTTACTGAGCATTAATTGCAGGGCATACACTTGCGTGGGGTCAAATTTGCCCTGTTCTGGGACTGATTTTGCCCGAAAAACAGGAATTAATTCGCTAAACGGAATATCAATTGTTAACCATTCATCGGCAACGGTATCGAAGGAAAAGCTATAGCCCACGCCATCCCAACGTCCTTCACAGCGCGCAATTAATTTATAACGTTGACCGTCTCCTTTTACGCGTAACCGAAAACCGGTGTAGCTGGAGAGATCCCACGGATTGGCTAAATTCTTGGTGCGAACAGAGGCAAAACCGCCGTTATTTTCAGTCGAGACAACCCCAGTAAAATAGGCGATCTCTGGTGCAAATTGGAGCCGACTCGCGCTGACACCCCCCATCACCACATCATCAACAGCTCCCCACAATTCAGCAAGGGCTGGGGTCTGCTGCCGGAAATCAAATAAGGCCCAACTCGGCGATCGCCATGCTTCAGTTTGCTGGGCGAGCGTCAGTAAATTGCGTACTTGTTCGGGGCTGACATCCTCGTAGGCGATCGCCATATCTGCAGCTGCAACCATCGCTGTAGTCAAAGATGCCGGCGCAACCGGTTTAACGAAATAGCCCTTCTGAGCGAGTACTGCTTCTAACGCTTGGATTTCTGGGCGATCGCCCCCGACTAATAAAATTTGTCCCATCGATACCACAGTTTCAACTTCAACAATCCCAGACTTTTCAGACGATTTACCCAACAACATTTTGAGACAACCACTAAATGGCAGCACATCAAACTCGAATAAAGTCTCTGTCAAACGGCCAAAATCCCACATTGCCATCACAAAAAATCTCCTGAATCTGTGCCTATCCTAACGTCAGCATCCAGAGAAAAGTTTTGCGATGAAAATAATGTTGCAGAGACAACGCGGAGAGAGGGAGAGTGGGTGATAGGGAAAGTTTGTTTTGAGTAGAAATTTCAACTAAAAAAATATTAATTTCACCCTATTCTTTTTGTCTCCATTCCTTTCTATCTCAATTTCTCCGCGTCCCCCTGTCCCCATTTCTCCGCGTCTCTTGATCCCCGAGTCTCCCTTGCTCTAAATCTCCAACGCGAACTCAAATTAAAAAAAGTAATTGAAAATTTCCGAGCAACTTACGTTTGCTTTTTCGTTGCAGCGAGCGGCTGAGTTTTACCCGCCGGAATTTGACGCCAGAGTAACTTGTGCAAAATTAGCGGTTCATCTTTACCCGGTACTTTAGTCGGTGGCAAATGCTCAAAAGGCAAATTCAAACCACTCAAACGACTATAAGTCTCATGGGCCATAATAATTTCACCTGCCCGCGCAATATTGCAAATACGGCTTGTGACGTTGGTCGTATCACCGATTGCTGCGTATTGAATTAAGCGTTTTGAACCAATATTTCCAGCCGCGACGTCTCCTGTATTGATCCCGATATGAATCGAGATCGGCTCTTTTCCTTCCGCAATCCACTTACGGCTTAATTTCGCCACAGCCCACTGCATTTCAATTGCAGATTTTACTGCTAATTGCGGATCATTACTCCGGCGATAAGGCGCACCCCAAATTGCAAATAAAGCATCGCCAATGTACTTTTCTAAAGTGCCTTCATAACGAAAAACGATATCTTCTACCATTACTTGAAAATACTCATTTAGCATGACAATTATTTGCTTTGGTTCCATTGTTGAAGACATACGTGTAAAGTCGCTAATGTCGGCGAATAAAGCTGTTACTTCTGTTTCAATAATTTCTAAATTTGTATTTTCACGTAATTTTTTGGTGACAGCTCGTGGGAAAAAACGTTCTAGCTTATCGCGGATAACGGCTTCGCTTTGAATACGCTCAAATAGTAAATTATTCTCGATGGCGATCGCCGCCTGATTACCGAGCGCAGCTAGAAAGCTCATATCCTCGTCAGAATACAAATCTACGAGAGACAAATTATCCACGTAAAGTACACCAATCACGGTTTCGCGGGGCTGGAGTGGTACACACATCGAAGCGTGAATTGAATGAAACAGGATCGAATCTGAGCTATTGAAACGCTGATCGACCCTTGCATCAGACGTTAAAATACCTTCGCCTCTGGTGAAAACATAATTGGCAATTTTAGAGCTATAAAAAGTAGTATTGCTTTGCGATTCATCACGTAATTTAACCGCTTTACAATCTAATTCTTTAGT